>JAGLZG010000013.1 GCA_023131705.1 Nanobdellota archaeon | reverse complement strand
TAAGTTTCAGTCTTGCGACCATACTCCCCAGGCGGCGAGCTTAACACCTTCGTTTCGATACTGCACATTCACGAAAAATGTGCAACATCTTGCTCGCAGCGTTTACAGCTAGGACTACTCGGGTCTTTAGCGGCGTAAGCCACTACTTACACCAAATCTAATCCGGATCGCTCCCCTAGCTTTCGTCCCTCACCGTCGAACCTGTTCTAGTCAGACGCCTTCGCCACTGGCAGTCCTTTTGGGATTATAGCATTTTACCGCTACCCCAAAAATACTTCTGACTCCTCCCAGTTCCAAGTCTGATAGTGTCTTCTGCACGTTGTTAAGTTTAGCTTAACGATTTCACAAAAGATTTATCAAACCGGCTACGGACGCTTTAGGCCAAATAATTATGATTCCTACTCGTGGCGCTGGTGTTACCGCGGCGGCTGGCACCAGTCTTGCCCACCACTTATTCTCCAAGATTTTTACTCTTGGCAAAAGCTTTACATAAGTAAAGCACTTTGAGTTCCCTTATCACACGTTAGTGCATTGTAAAGGTTTCGCGCCTGCTGCACCCCGTAGGGCTAGGACCAGTATCTCAGTGCCCTTCTCGGGGCTACCCCTCTCAGGGCCCCTATGGATCTTCGGCTTGGTGGGCTTGTATTGAGCGAAGCGAAATACCGCTTCATTCACCTTTACCCCACCAACAACCTAATCCACCGCCGACTCATCCTTAAGCATTGCTTTTAAGGGAAAAAACATTCCAGTATTAATCCCATATTCAGTATTATCCTCAGTTTCCCAAGGTTATCCTGAACTTAAGGTTAGGTTATCGACGTGTTACTGAGCAGTCTGCCGGTATTCTTAAAGAACCCGTACTTGCATGGCTTAGTCGAACTCAAATAGCAGCAATCTTCCGCAGGATCAACGGAAATTATATTTTTGGTCGCGCTATTAAAAGAATTTTTGAGAGAAATTCTACTATTGCCTATACTCAATAATCTGTATTGAGCATAATATACCCAATATCAATTGAGTATAATAAACACCTAAATGGAGGCGATTTATGGTTCATTAACCATATGTTTTGTTTTCAAACCGAACTTCACTAAGAAATTTCGACCACATGGTTTAAGTGGTTACTATCCCCTAAAGATAGTAGAAAAAGGAATTGCTGATAGTATTTAAAGCTTTCGGAATGTCAAAAAATCAATTTATTCTTCTTTATTATCCTCTTTTTTTTCCTTTTTGTCGTCTTCAGGCTCTTCATTCTCTTTTTCTTCTGCTGCCTGATCATATCCCTGCATAAATCCTTCTTCCTCCGGGCTTATCTCTGCATCATCCACCATTTCGTTTCTTCCTTCCTCATCATAAACTGTTTCATCAGTTTCTTCTGCCATAAAACCCTGAACATAAAGGGGTGTATTTAAAGATTTCGGAAAATATATGGAATTCTAAATTTTTCTGGTTCATTTTTTAGCCTTCAAACTATTTTTTCCAATGATTTACAATTTCTTTTGATTTAATCACAATCGCATCGTAAAATTTTTTCATATAATTCAAAGTATATTCCTGGGCTTGAGCCTTATCTGTGGCAAGACAATCTTCAACAGCAACAATATGATAACCTTTTATAAACCCAGTTCTTGCAGTAGAATCAACACAAACATCTGTTGTGCAACCAGCCATAATTAAAGTCTTAATCTTCATAGATTTTAGCAATTTATCTAACCCAGGATTTGTAAATGCATCATATCTGTGTTTAACCATTACTTTTTCATTTTCTTTTGGTTTTATTTTATAAAAATCTGCACCCCAGGTTCCAGATTGACACAATTTATCCAAGCCTTGTTTTTTATATCTCTCTAAAATGTTCTTAGGCAGATATTTTTTATCATAGATTGCTTGGATGTATATGATGGGTAAATTAACCTTTCTTGCTTCATTAATGAGATTAAGTAAATCAGGGATTATTTTTTGAAATTTAGATACACCTTCATCTAGTTTAGCAAAAAGACCCTTTTCATCACAAAAATCATTTTGTACATCAACTACAATCAGTGCTGTTTGTTTTGGATTAAGTTTTTCTTGTGTCGTTTTACTTCCCTTTCTCTGCTTCTGGTCTATATTGTATCGAATAGTTGCAACCACTTTGTAACCTTAAAAAAATAAAATCTGGACCAGCTTTGATTATATTAGCTCTTTTGCCAGTAGGATCTGGATAATGGCTATCATAAATTTCCCTTATCTCAGAATATTTAGTTGGTGTTATATGTACATGGTCTATATTATGAAGTGTAGCAATAGCAGTTCCTGATCCTGTAATCTCTAAATTAGATGTAAAATCATTCACTCTTTTCTCAATCTCAGAACATTGCTTTGTATTTTCTGCCTGAATTTCTATATTAATTTTGTCTGTCATTTTCTTTCCCCAATTACCTTTGATTTATTTTTAAGCATAAAACAAAAAATCAAAAAGCAATTCTCACCCCTATTTTTCCTGTTGTATCTTTTGTATCTTTGTTATACTCTATTCCTGTTTCCAGCTTTACATTTTTTCTGATATCAACGCCAGTTCCTGCTTTGTATGTTAATGTTTTATCCCCCATAAGATCATTAACTTTTAGTCCAGCAAGAATCCATGGTTTCATTTGTTTTTCTCCAAAAGTTCCAAAATTATATACAACTTCACCAAGCAGATTATGTAAATCTTTTTCAGCATTATAGCTGTGGTTCAAATGTCCTGCTATGCTTTGTCTTGAATGTGTTGTTCTTTCATGCAGTCTTGTACTTTCACCATCAAAATAATTTGGAACAAATCCAGGGTCATGAGCACCATCTCTTAGGTCTCCCACCCAAAAAAGAGAATACTTAGACATTGTATTATGCTGCCCTATTATCAAATCTGTTGAATAACATGTCGGGTTTTTATCTTTGTTTCCTTTCACTGTTTCTATAAGCCTAAATCCAAGAGTTTTTCCTTTTTCTTTTCCATGATGACACCATCCTGCTGTTAATTTGTAGCTGTCTGCACCATTTTTTGCATCTCTTAATGTTAATCCACCCGCTATAGTATCTTTCTTGTTTGGCAAGTCCAGATGAGATCCTATAGCAAATAAGTTGGTTTCTAATCCTTCTTCTGTATCAACTCCACCACCAACTCTTACATTCAAATTATTTGGGAATATTAATCCAGCATAACCAAATTCAAGATGTCTGCCTTTTTCATTTGCTTCTTGTTTTTCTTTAGTAAACCCTAAGATAACTCTTTCTCTGAGTAACATATCTGCTGATGCTCCAAATGCTTTGTCACTTCCAGGACCATTTGTCCCATATAATTCTAAGAATCCGTTCAAATTATCACTTTTGATAAGACAGTTTGGCTTGTTTCCAAAATAAGTTTTTAATCCAACATCCAAAGGTCCATCTATTTTATCTGTATCAGTATAATTAATAAATCCTATTTTTTTACCATCAAGTTGGAATTTTAGTTGTGTCTGCTCTGCGTAATCTCCATGCTCTTTTAATGTAACTTGTTGCTCTACTTTTCCACCAAAATTTAGAATTGATTTCTGCTCTTCTGCTCTGACTGTTTTTGCTAAACCAGCAGCTAAACTAATAGCTAACAAAGTTTTGAGTGTGGGCATTGCAGCCTTTTTTCCGACATATTTTACTTTATTTCCAATTTTCTTCAATCTCTCATATATTTCCATTTTCTGACCTCCATCATCACAATTAAGTAATTATGATATAGTAGTAATAGTATAATATATATACTTTTTTATTAAACTATATATATTAGTATAAATATATAAACAAAATAGAAAAATTTATATATAAGTTCTACATACAAATTTATATGAAAAGGAAACTGGTAAAGCAGGGAGCAGCAACTATGATGATTAGCCTGCCTGCTAAATGGATAAAACAATTTAAACTAGACAAAGGAGACGAGGTAGAAATAGAGCCAATAGACAACAATTTACTGGTTTCTGTAGGGGGAATTAAGAAAAAGCTGGAAACAGAGCTTAATATAACTAACAGAACAGAATCTTCTATAAGAACTTTAATAACAAACACATATAGACTGGGCTATGACAGGGTAAAGGTATATTTTAATGATAAAACCAGTTTTGATGTATTGAGCAATGTTGTTAAAACAAGGCTCCTTGGCTTTGATGTCATCAAAAAAGAAAAAAACCAATGTATCATCGAAAGCATAACAGAGCCATCCATGGAACAATTTGATGTTCTTTTTAATAAGATTTTTTATAATATAGTTGAGCTCTTTGAAATTATTGAAAAGAGGCTAAACAAAAAAGAAACAAATATGAATTATGAAGAAATAGAAGAAAAAATACAACAATATGATAATTTTTGCAGAAGAGTTATAATGAAGAAAAATATTTCCAATAAAGAATCACATTTATCCTGGGCATTCTTGACATTAGTTATACATGGTCAAAGAGAGCTATATCACCTAAGTAGATTTTTAGATAAAAATAATGTTAATATTTCTAATAGAGTCTTGGATTTATTAAATAAAGCAAAAAATATTTTTAATTTGCTTAAAACAGCTTATCAAAAAAAGGATATAAAGGTAACAGAAAATATTCATGAAATTGAGAAAGATCTAATATATAAAAAAGCATATTCTTTATTTTCTGAAAAAAAAGGAAAAGAAATGATAATAATATATCATTTATCTTCTTCTATAAGAAATTTCTATTTAGCTGCAAGCCCTTTGGCTGGACTACTGGTTTGATCTGCTTTACCAAGATCAATATTTCCTTCATTATCTGTTATTAAATAGAAAGCTATTGCTGTATCAATTAATCTTTTTTTTACAAAAGGCAGGTTTTGTCCATAACCTTCTTTGATTGTTCTATTATCTTCTATAATTGGAAAATATGACAAATTATCTGCTTTTCTTCTTGCAGTGAATACTTCTTCAGAAGTACAAAAATATTTTGTAAAGATTTCCGCTATGTTTGAACTATGAGGGATGCACTCTTTTAAATATTTTGAAGTCCAAAAAAGTTTTTTCCTATCTGTCAGAACATCTGGTGGAGTTGTAATAGCATTATACTCAGATGATATTCTAAAATAAAAATCAGTAGGCAAACAACCAGGATAAATTCTTGATTTTCCATAAACTTTTCTTTGGTTTTCTTCTGACCCCAATAAACAACTTCTGATTAAAGCAGAAGAAAGTCTTTTATTGACTCTGGAAGCCCTCTCTATTATCCCTACAATATCACTAATATCATACTTGCTTTCAATAGTCGGTAGTCTATGTTTTATATCTGAAAAACTTCCTTTTAATGTCTCAAGTGCTTTTCCATCTTCTTCTGCAATTATTCTTAGGTCAGTATGAAGATAGTTTTCACTCATCAACATATCTTTTACAGATATTGGCAGATAGTATGCTGGTCCAGTATGCATATTGTAGGCTGAAATTCCTAATAATCCTAATGCAAGAATTCCACCACCAATAATTAGGCCTTTTTTAAGCCCGCCTACAATTTCTTCTTTAAATTTAGATGTTTTACTTTTACAAGCTTGTTCAAAATCTTCTTTAAGCTGGACTATACTACCATAACCTTTATCTAAACTTAGGCATCTTTCAAGAGTTTTTCTATATTTTTTAGGAACTTCTTTTAAAATATTTTTTAAGTCTTTCTTATGTTGATCTTCTTCAATTCTTGTTATGTCATCAAGGTGTGTGTTAATAGCTATCCCTATTTTTTTATCTTCAACCTGGATTTCTTTTCCTTTTTCTTTCTTAACAAGTTTATAGTCAAAAGGATCTTTTCCTGTCAAAGCAAAGACCATTGTTGCTCCCAGGGCATATAAATCTGTTCTTTTACTAGCACAGGCATCTTCTTCACTTAAAAGGGCATTTAATAAATCAGGATGGGTATAAGCTGTTCCACCCCTTGTTGGAAGTGCCTGCTCCTTAATGTCAGAAATCCTTCTTGCATTTTGCCAGTCTGATATTTTTACATCTCCTCTTCTATTAACAAGTATGTTTGATGGTTTTATATCTCTGTGTAAAATTTCTTTTTCCTCATGCGCATAAGAGAGCGCCCCTATAACCTGTTTAAAAATATGCTCAAATCTTTTTTCATCTCTTATTGGTCCACCACTCCACTCTCCAATCCTATCTTCTAAACTTATAGCATCATAATAGCCCTCAACAGTAGCTATTTTTCCATTCAGCCTAAAACTATCAATGACCTCTACAATACTTGGATGTCTGAGATCATTACAATATAAGACCTCGTTTTCATTGGGGTCTCTTTTTGACAAGTTTATTAGTGTAACAATAGAATTGGTTCCAACATCATCTTTAGATATTTTTACAGCTCTTGTTGTGTCAATAATTCCATTCTGAAATTTTGATTTATAAACATTTCTTGTATTTCCAGATCCAATCAAATCCACTAAAGTATAGCCCCTTTTAATTAATTCAGACCATTCTTCACTAGAGATTTCTTCAAACCCTGATTTGTTCTTCTTTTCTATTATTTGTGTTGTCATTTTAATCATTCTTAACTTCCCCAAGCACATCTATTGTTAGTTTTGTTATTGTGCCTGGTTTTAGTTTATCTTCAAGAATTCGGGGTATAATTATGATAGCCTGATTTCCATGTTTTGCTATCTTTTTAGTTATAACAAATTGTCTATTTTCAATCATTTTACTCCTTTATAGTAATAATATACATATTTTATACATATATATAAAGCTTTCGGTTTTATACCACTAAATAGTAATGACATAAATCCTAAAAAAGAAATGATTAAAGAATTAAAGAACAGAAGCCTTGTTTAGGAAAAAGTTCAGAATGGCACAACATATTTAGCAACAATCCCTATAGCACAGTTTATTTAGAATTTAATACAGCATAAAAATCTTGTTTTTCAATAGTCATTTCCTTTATTAATTCCCCTTTTATATCCTTGATTGCTATCCCTTTTGTTGCTGAATAACGTTCAATTGCTTTAAAAGTAGCAGCATCGCATAATTCTTTTAATTGAGCTCCAGAGTACTCTTTTGTTGCATTTATTAAACATTCTATATCAAAATCTTGAGCTATCTGTTTTTTCTTTGTGTAAATATCTAAAATCTCTTTTCTTCCTTCAGCATCGGGTTTTCCAATGTATATCTTTTTTGTAAATCTTCTTACCAGGGCTTCATCTAAAATTTTGTGTTTATTTGTTGCAGCAATAACAACTGTATTTTCTAAATCTGAAATGCCATCCATCTCCTGGCAGAATTGGCCAAAAGAAATCCGGGAATATTTATCCAGTTCGTCTCTGTTAGTATAAAAACCATCAATTTCGTCTATAAATATCATCACAGTTTTACCCTTTTTCACATCGGCTCTGGCCTGGTTAAATAATCTTCCCCAATTTTTTTCAGTTCCTCCCACCCACATTGAGTTTATATCTTTTGGAGAAACTGTGTAAAAAGATGATTTACTTTCATTAGCGATTATTTTTGCAATAGTTGTTTTTCCATTTCCGGGAGGTCCTATCAAAAGGATGCCTTTTGGTATTGAAGAATCAAGTTTTTTAAATAATTCTGTATTCTCAAGAGGCCATTCAATATATTGCTGTAATTCCTTTCTGGCCTTACTTAAACCGCCAACCATATTCCAGTGGTATTCACCAACAGAAACATAGAAATCCAGAGATTTCACTTCTTTTTCTCCTTCTTTTGTTTTTTTTACTGACATCCTTTCTAATAAATCACTCACAAAATCAGTTTTATCTAACGGGCATTCTATATCAACTTTGTTATTGAAGTCTGTTGAAATACGAATGATATAATTAGTTTTGTCAAGAGATATTGAAATCTTTGCTTCAACAGGTAACAATCCTAACTCCTCATCCACTATCATTTTTGGGTTTGAATCTGTTCTTCCACCAGTAATTTTCATTGATTTTGCTTTGGATTTTAAAAATTCATATAGATTCTTAATTGGCCCTAAACTCTCATATTTTTTTGATATAGATATAACTTCATGTTTTGCTCCAGCCAATAAATCTTTCATGGAATTAACATTATCAATATCACATTCAAGAGTAACTTTAAGTTCTTCCCTAAAAGAAGATTCAAAAATTACCCTATATTTTGATTCATTAATAGTTGCGTCAAATGTTGCTGTTGTTGGATAGAAAGAGTTATCTTCTTCAGAATGTTTCATTTGTGGTGAACCGGTGATTTTATCATTAAAACCTGTTTTGTTGCCAATTTTGGTAATTTTACCTTTTGTGTTAAAATAATCCCACACCCTCTTTGCAGAATAGTTTACATCCTGAAAATCTTCAACAATTTGCACTTTACTAAATAATTTATCATTTATTTGTTCTACTTTTTTTTCTAAATTTTCTGATCCGGTTTTTTCCTTTTTCTTTCTAAACCACATGATAACATGGATTCATGGACTATATTTAAATCTTTTGATTGTTCTTACTTTAAAGTTAAAAATATTATTTAAAATTAACCATAAATTTTATAAAGTTCACAATAATTATTTGTCAGGGGATAAGAATATCTGCGGAAAAACAGATTATAGATTATTGGTTAAACCAGGAAGGATTTTCTACTGTAAAAAATATAAAGATCAGCAACCGGGATATTGGCATTTTGGCATTAAAGCCGGAATCCAATGCAAATAGATTCTACCATATAGAGGTAAGCTGTTCTCTGACATCAGGGCTGTCAGAAAAAGATGTAAAAAAAGGCATTGAAAATTTTATAAGAAAAAGGTTTAATGACAGTTTAATTATAAAAGGGGTTAATAATGCAATTAAAAACATCATAGGGGAGAAACAGGAATATGAAAAGATAGCTGTTGTCAGCAATCTGCCTGTATCCAGAGAAAAAGAGATTATTGAAGGGTTTAAATTAAAAAACATAAATATTCTCAAATTTGAGGATATAATGTGTGATGTAATTCTTGACCTGGATACACAGTATTATAGGGATGATGTTATAAGGACATTGCAATTAACCAAATACTTATTATTAGCACAGCCGGATAAGCTTGCTATGCTGCTTGATAAAAAAGAAAACCACCCTGTTCTAAATCAAAAAACAAGGCAGAAATTTGTAAATTGCTTCCTAAACCAGGAGGGAACAAAAAAACTGTTAAAAAATCTAAACACAAAAGAATTAGCAATCCTGCTTAAACACTCAAAACTAAGGCAGCCAGAGATATTAGCAGAGATTATTATTGAGGAAATACTTGGGAAAAAATCTAAAAAGAGATTTTTGAATGCTGTTATAAAACAGGATAAGATGAAAGGCATTTTCAAAAAACCAGTAACAGCATCCGGGCTAAAGCAAAGACTGGAAAAAAAGAATAAGCCATTAATGAGCTTTTTTGTTAAAAAATAGACAAGATTGTATACTAAAACTAAATTAGTATAGATTTTACACAACTGGAAAACAAAAAATTTATAAAGAAAAAATCTTTTTAGAAAA
>JAGLZG010000129.1 GCA_023131705.1 Nanobdellota archaeon | reverse complement strand
TACATCACCTGCTTCATAAGTTACTGTTTCTCCTGTTACAGTGTCTTTGAAAGACAATTTCAGCCGACTGTTTTGTATTAAATGTCCAAAGAAAGGAATTGGAGCATTCTTTTTGTTCCCTGCATGCACTGCCTTGCTCATATGCGTTCCAGGAACCCCATCTATTATAGCATCAAGTGTGTAAGCTCTTCCATTGTCAACAATAGCAAGAAATGTTTCGTTTCCTATCTTTTCTGCGCCTAACCTTACTGTGCCATTATAGACTGCTCTTACAATATCAGAAGCAGAGTATGCTACTGTTGAAGTTGTATTGAACAAAATATTCTGAAGTACTGCTTCATTTGCTATACTTCTTATTGGGGTAAAATCATCAAAGATTATGTTCTTTGCTGAACTATATATGTTTGAGGGTAAATACAGAAGCGCAACCCCAACTTTGCCAGCAATGTTATTTTGTGATTTAATTCTTTCAGAAAAGGAGTTAGAACCCCTAACCGGAAAGATTCCTACAGTAAGCAGGTTTCCAAGGTCTTTTCCCAGGTTAATGCCATCCTGTTTTAGGTTTTGCCCTAAGTTATCCCAACTTATTGTGTTTGTTTTTGGATCATAAGCGCCCCATGTCAAGCCATCTGCCAGGTTTTCAGGCACTTCTACAAGCTTATAAGCCCATCCACCTTTTGCATTGAGTATGTATTTCCCGTCCATATCAAAAACACCAGCACCCTTCCCCCATACATCTACTGCATCTTCCAGGTTTTCTTTAGCTTCTGTAGAGTACATTCTGTTTTGCATTTCAGTGTATTTTGTTTCACTATTGCCAGGTCTTGATACTGTAAGGAAAAGTGCAGCTGCTAAACTAGCAGCAAGACATCCATATCCTGCCTTATTGTTATCTAGAGCAATGATTTCTGCTGGTTCTGCAGATTTTTCAGGTAGTACTTCAACATTAGGTGTAGAATCTGTTGCTGCAGGGGGCTGGCCACATCCAATAGAACCATATCCCTTAGATGATAAATAATTTAGTATTAAATCTTCAACAAAATTTCTTCCTGTTTCTGTTAATCTATTGTTTTTTTCAAACCTTGTTAAACTTTCATCTAGTCTCTGAAGCCTTTTTTCAGCTCCCATGGGCAAAGTAAGTATGCCTTTGAATACCTCTGGGATAACATCATTTGCTGTTAATCCTGCATGTTCATAAGTATTATATAGATTGTAAGTTATTCTTGTTAAGCCATCTTCTTTTGCTTTTTGATTGTTCATTTT
>JAGLZG010000128.1 GCA_023131705.1 Nanobdellota archaeon | reverse complement strand
AACAGGATTCTTCTTAATTAAGCCAGCCTATACAGGTTATGTTGCTTTAGAAGATAATGGGAGTTATACAGACATATTGAATATTAACATCAGTTCTAACACAAGCTATATATGGAGTCCTGAACATAAAGGGGATATAGATTCCATAAGATTAAGCGGTTATCTTGAAGGGGATTATGCTAATGTTTATGTTAAGAAAGATAATGAAAGCTATCTTGTTTATGAGTATGGTGTTGGGAATGTTACAACAGGAGCTATTGAGGTTTCTTCAGGAGACAGTGAGATAAACCTAAGCTTTGGATATAGTAATTACAGTGATTATGATGCTGATAATAATGGTATTGCGTATATTGAAGATATTATAGATTTTAGTGTTAACAATACTATCTTTAATTTTGATGTTAATTACAGCAAAGTTTGCACTAAGTATAAAGTTGATAATGGTGATTTAAACACTACTGTATGTTATGGCTATGATGAATGCTGTCTGTTCATGGGATTAAGCCCTGAATCTGAAAACTGGGATGATGTATTTTATCTGAATTATGGAAAGTATAATGCTGGTTACAATAATACTGTTTACAGCCAGGTTATTTATTATGATGTAAGTCTGGAGGAAGAGGATTTGCATTCATATGTTTATAATTCCGGAGTTTTAAGTTTGGATGCTGTGTTTGTTGACAGGGTTTACTTTGATGATGTTTGTGCTGATACGTGTTCTTTGACAGGATTTGATGATAAAGAATATGAGCTTGTGTTTGAAGTTGATGGTATTGTTTATATTGATAATATAAGCTATGGCATCTCTTCTTTTGTTGAAGAAGAAATTGTCAGTATTAAGGATAATAATAACAGAAAGATTGGTCATTATAAGCTTAAAAACAAGACAAATGGCAAGTATGATTTGGAGATTAGCTCTTTGGAAGAAAAAACAGGAAAGGGTATTATGGAAGTGGCTAAGGAAAGCAAGGCAAAGATTAAGAATATTAAAGAATTGAAGAAACTTGATGTCTATATTGATGAGATTACAGATAAAGAGATTAATACAGATGTGTTTGCTGTTAATGA
>JAGLZG010000127.1 GCA_023131705.1 Nanobdellota archaeon | reverse complement strand
AGAGAGGACTGAATCTACAAAAAAGATAGGAACAACAAAGTTAATGGAGGAACTAGGAATTCATAAGGAAGATAAATTAAAGGAGATACTAACCAATCTTGATTTCAGGGGGAACAGAATTCTGCTGCCAGAAGCAGTAACAAACATAACAAAGTTCAATGATAAGGATGAATACAGTTTAATTTCAGAAAAGGATTATTTAATAATTAAAAAGTTTGCCGTAAGCAGCAAGAAGAAATAGAAACTTTTATAAATATCTAAAATTACTTTTATAGTATGATAAAGAACATACACGAGTTAAAAGAGTGTCCTGACTGCGCATCTACAAATATAATTTACAAGGACAAAAAAAATCAGGTAATTTGCAAAGACTGCGGTTTAATATATGGGCCGCTCTTGCCAAAAGAAGAGAAAAAGTTCGAAAAAACACATAAAATAAAGAAGTAATAATCTTTATCATAGAATAGGTATCTTTTAACAAAATGAAGAAATATGTTATTATGCTGATTCTGGCAATACTTCTGATTTCAGGATGTAAAGAAGCAGCTATACCAGTTGGTGAAGTTATTGATCAGCCAGAAACAAATATGTCAGAAACTAATGTTTCTGAGCACATTCAAAATCTAACGCTTTTGAATGAAACAGAAAGTGTGGGGGTTAATGATAGCGAAGCAGAGGGAACAGAAGAAACAGATGTTAATAAAACAACAGAGAATAATGAAACAGAAACAGCTAATATTGATGAAACAACAGATGAAGAAGCAATAGAACAAAGTCTGCCAGGCAATCTTAAGATTATTGAGCTTAAAAGAGTTGGAGATGGCATGCAGTTTGTTCCAAAAGAATTGACAATTTCACAGGGAACCACAGTAAGATGGGTAAATAAGATAGGCAAAATAGGCAAATCAGATGTGTATGCCAAATTAAAAATAAAATTCTATTATAGTACAGTTATGAGTCCTTCATTAGATTATGAAGAATTTTTTGAATACACCTTTGAGGAAAAAGGAGAAACTAAATTTGGTACTGTACCTTATGAAGCGTATTTTAAGGTTGGGAATATTATTGTTGAGTAAAACTATCATTTCCAGTCAACACTGACATCATCTGTTCTCCAGTTGGGTTTTATATCAATTGTATCAGGTTTTTTTGTTGCGTTTTTTCTTTGTAGAATGCCCTGCCATGCTATCATCAGGCCATTATCAACTAAAACAGGATTTCCAGGGCAGTAAAATTTTGCATTTCTTTCTTTACACATTATCTTTACCATCTCCTG
>JAGLZG010000126.1 GCA_023131705.1 Nanobdellota archaeon | reverse complement strand
TAAAACAAAATGAAAGGAACAGTAAAATTTTTTAATGAAGGAAAAGGCTTCGGCTTTATAGCTGCTGAGGATGGAAAAGAAATTTTCGTGCATCAATCAGCGCTAGGAGAAGGCGTAACTTTACATGAAAACGACGCAGTCGAATTTGATGTAGAGGAAGGCGATAGAGGCCCAAAAGCAGTTAATGTTAAGAAGGAATAATTCTAATATTAATTAGGGAAGTATAATAATTTTTTTTCTTATTTTTTTAATTTAATATAGTGTTAACTATAAATTTATTTTAACAGTTTCATCAAAATTTCTTTGGTTTTAACAGAATCCCCAAGAGGGTCTGGGCTTTCATTAATTATTGTTATATCCCCTTTTATTTATATCTCCTAAAAACTAAAACTGCATTATGGCCGCCAAAACCAAAAGAATTGGACATTACAACATTAACCTCTTTTTCTCTTGCTTTATTCGGAACATAATCAAGGTCACATTCTGGATCTGGATGCTCATAGTTTATTGTTGGAGGGATTATATTATTGTTGATTGATAAAACTGATATGATTGCTTCTAGGCTACCAGCTGCTCCAAGCAAATGTCCTGTCATTGATTTTGTCGAACTTACTGGGATCTTTTTAGCATATTCACCAAAAACTTTTTTTATAGCCAATGTTTCTATTTTATCATTTAAAGGAGTTGATGTTCCATGCGCATTAATATAATCAATCTGCTCTGGATTCAAATTAGCTTTTGATAATGCTTCTAGCATAGCATTTGCTGCACCTTCCCCGCTTGGATTAGGGGCAGTTAAGTGATAAGCATCACCATTATAGCTGCAACCAATAAGTTCTGCATATATCTTTGCATTCCTTTCCAGCGCATGTTGTTCCTCTTCTAATATTAGAATTCCTGCACCCTCCCCTAAAACAAAACCATCTCTTTTTGCATCAAACGGTCTTGATGCTTTTTTTGGATAATCATTATATCTTTTAGTTATTGCCCTCATATTTGTAAATGTTGCAATTGCTAGTTCTACAATGGGTGCCTCTGTGCCTCCTGTTACCATCAAGTTTGTTTCTCCACATTTTATTTCTTTATATGCTAAACTAATTGCATGAGCACCAGAAGCGCATGCTGATGAAACAGAAAAATCAGGGCCTTTAAGAGAATATTTTATTGCTATATCTCCTGGTGCTGCATTTGGCATTAGTGTTGGGATTGCTTTTGGGCTAACTCTATTAGGGCCTTTTTCTTTTAAAATATTTTGTTGCTTTGTTGTTGTTTCAAGACCGCCAATTCCTGTTCCGATGATTGCACCACTTCCTCCTCCTGGTGGAATCTCTAAATTATTAGAAGCATATTCTGTTGCTGCTAAGGCATATTGTGAAAATAAATCAAGGTTTCTTGCTTCTTTTCTGCTTATGTTATATTGTTCTGGATCAAAATTTTTTACTTCTGCTGCAATTTTAACTTCAAAATTAGATGTATCAAATCTTGTGATTCTATCAATGCCGGAAACACCCTTGATTAAATTACCCCAAAATGTATTTATATCATTGCCTAATGGAGAAATTACACCTAAACCTGTTACAACAACCCTTTTTTGTTCCTCTTGTTCCATTACTATTCTGGAATAGCGAAATATATTTAAAGGTTTCTAAATTGTTTAAAGTCATGCTTAATTCAATAATTATTGGAACTGGTAGTTATATATCCACAGGAATAATTCCTAACAAGCATTTTCTTAATAATGTGTTTTATGGTCCAGACAGAAAAATAATTGAAAAGCCAAATGAATATATTATAAAGGAATTTGAAGAGATAACATGTATTAAAGAAAGGAGGTATGTGGCAGATAATATCGTTACATCTGATATTTCTTTTCAGGCAGCAAAGAATGCATTTGATTCATCAGGAGTCGACAAAGAAAGCCTTGACTACATAATTGTTGCTCATAACTTCGGAGATGTCAGGGCAGATAGAAGGATTGATTTTTGTCCAAGCATTGCTTCAAGAGTAAAGCAAAAATTGGAAATTGAAAATCCCAAAACCATAGCTTATGATGTTGCTTTTGGCTGTCCTGGCTGGCTGCAAGGGATGATACAAGCTGATTATTGTCTTAAATCTGGTGATGCAAAAAGAGCTATGATCATAGGAGCAGAAACTCTTTCTAAGGTTTCAGATCCCCATGACATGGACAGTATGATATATGCTGATGGAGCAGGAGCTACTATTGTTGAATCTATAGAAAGTAAAGGGCCAGTTGGAATATTGTCTCATGCTGCAAGGTCTGATACTCTTGAACATGCATATCTTTTAGGGATGGGTAAATCATATAATCCCAATTATAAAGGTAATGACTTGTTTCTTAAAATGCAGGGCCATGATGTTTTTAAGTATGCCTTGAAGACAGTTCCCCAAGTTGTAAAGCAGAGTCTTGACAAAGCAGGATTATCAATTCAGAATGTTCAGAAAGTTCTGCTGCACCAGGCCAATGAAAAGATGGATAAAGGAATATTAAAAAATTTGTATAAGCTGTATGGGGTAAAGGAAACTCCATATGATGTCCTGCCAATGACAATATCATGGCTGGGGAATAGTTCTGTTGCGACTTTGCCTACATTACTTGATTTATTGTTTAAAGGGGACCCTGATAATCTGTTCAATGGAAAACTTGATAATCATAAATTAAGCAAAGGAGATATTGTTGTATTCGCTTCTGTAGGTGCAGGTATGAATATAAACTCAATGGTCTATAAGATGCAGTGATTAAGACTTAGCTGAAATTAGCTTAAGTTTATTTTAATTTCTCTAATATCCTTTTTGTCTTAACAGAATCCCCCAATGGATCAGGACTCTCATTAATAATAGTGATATCTATCTTATACTTCAATAAGTAACCAAGCAGCTCTTTTATATCCTTCTTCTCAGTAATCAAATGTCTTCTTTCACCCTTTGCTGTCCATTCTATTCCGGAGAAATGAGCATGAATATGTCCTAAAGGCTTTATCTTTTTCATTATCTCATCATAATCTATTTTTCCATTATACCTTGCCTTAAGATGTGCAAAATCAACGCATAAATGGCATCCTGTCTCTTTTTTTAATTTAATAAGCTCATCTAGATCCCCAAATTGAGAAGCTTTCCCGGTTGTTTCTGGGGATAAAACAACATTCCATTTATTCTTCTTAATAGTTTTCTGCAGCTCAAGAATTTCTTTCTTTATATTCTCATAAGTCTGCTCTTTTGTATCCTTTTGATAAAAACCAGCATGAAAGACAATATACTTTGCCCCTAAGTAATGCCCTATCTCGCAGCTTTTCAATATCCTATTTTTGGATGCATGAACCTTTGGCCTTTCAGCAGAATTAAGATTAATAAAATATGATGCATGAATGCTTAAGCCAAGCTTTAATCTCTTATTCATCTCTTTAATCTTCTCAGCTTCATCCTTTTTCATCCAGACATTATAGGTGAATTCTACCTCGACCGCATCCAGCTTATAGTCTTTTATCAGCCTAAAGCCTTCCGGAGAACTTCCTCCTGTTCCTGCAGGGCCTATTCTTATCATTCTTCTTTTATTGTTATGGATAAAAATTTTTTTGAAAACTTCGAGACTACTGTCGAGAGCGCTACTGAATAAATCATAAATGCCAGGGCAAGATTAAGTATTATGTTTATTCCTTCTATATTAAATGTTGTCAGGGCAAATATGATTACAGCAACAGCAATTCCTTTTTGTACGTTCAGCGCCATAAATATCTTTTCTTTTAGCAAATATTTGAATTTTTTAAAGCACATCATTACCACAAAGAATCTTATCAATAAGTATATGATAAATAGTATCATTGATTTTATAAAAAAGTTTAGTGTTAAAGGGATGTTTATCGCAAGGCCAATCAGGATAAATACAAATATCTCAAATGAGTTTGCAAACATGGCTGAAAATTCATGAAGATGCGACTTGTGTTTGATATATATGTTTCCAAAGAACAATCCCATGATTGTAACAGCTATAACGCCATTACCTCCTAAGTTTTCTGCAAGTATAAACGTAAGCAAAGCAGAAGTCAGCAGCGCCAGAGGGGATACGCTCTCTGCATACCATCTTCTCATTAATCTTGAAACAATAAGCCCCATTAGAACTCCTGCGCCTATTCCTGCTATAAATTTAAGCAAAAAAGGAGAAAGCTGCTCAAAGAGAATATCAAATTTTGACAAAGATATTTTTTCCTGCAGTGAAACCATCAACTCTATTATGATAAAAGGCAATAAAACAGTCAAAGGTGTGTTTATTATGGATTCTAACTCAAGAACTTCTATTATCTTGTTTTTTGATGATTTAAACATTGCCAGGACAGTTGCAGGATCTGTTCCAGACACTAAAGCTGAAAATAAAAGGAGAAGAAATATGTTCCTTATTCCAAATATAAAGCGTGTTGCTGTTGTTAAGAATATGAGGTTAAACAAAAGAAATATTATCACTAATAAAAACGCCCTTGATGACAGTGTATCAAATTCCTTAAACTTAAATCTTGAAGCTGCGTCAAAAACAATCATAACTAATGCAATCATGCTTACTGTTGTTAAAAACAGGACAGGAAATTGTATTAAAGGCTTTCCAAGGTATCTTATCTTATTTATTGCTATTCCGGCAAGAATCAATAACAGTATATTAGAAATCCTTATTTTCTTTGATATGAAAGAGCATAAGATACCTACAAGCAGTAAAACTGCAATATAAGTAAGCATTAATATTGTTTCCTGCATGACACACCTCTTTTATATTTTAATAATTACTACTATTTCTTTATTAAGTTTTCGTTTATTGGGGCTGTTTCAAAATCTAAAAATTTATAGCCCATTAAGCCAATAAAAAGATTTAAATATAGGAACATAAAAATATAAATTATGGTTCTGGAATCATTAATAAACCCAAAAAAAGCAGAAAGAAAACCATGGGAAATGTTTTTTATCGGATTGATTTATAGTTCTGTTGCTATAATGCTTTCATTATGGTTGTTCAAAGAATATACCAGCATTGTTATGGTTTTTTTTACAGTTATTCTTTGTGCCCGCATAATGTATGGTACAATAAGTTTAGAAGAAGAGAAAGATAAATCAATCAAAAGAGAAAGGTTTTTATTAAAAGAACATTCAAAAGCCTTGAGTTTTTTTATATTTTTATTTTTAGGGTTTGTTGTTTCATTTTCTTTATGGTATATTTTTTATCCAAGTTCTGCGCTTATGTTTGATGCGCAATTAAAAACAATAGGAAGTGTAACAGCAGAAAATCCTGCTGTTTTTCAGGTTTTTTTGAATAATTTGAGAGTACTTGCATTATGTTTGATATTTAGTTTTATATTTGGTATTGGTGCTATCTTTATATTGGTCTGGAATGCTTCTATAATGGGAGCAGCTATAGGGTCTTTTATTAATTATACTGGTGGTTTAGCCAGGTATCTCATCCATGGCTTACCAGAAATACTTGCTTATTTTATGGCTGGTTT
>JAGLZG010000125.1 GCA_023131705.1 Nanobdellota archaeon | reverse complement strand
CTGCGAAGCGTTAGGATAATGCCCCTCTCATGAATTACATCCATCAGGCTTGGCGCTCTTACTTCCAGTGAAAATGCCATTTTCAATGAAAGCAAAATCAATAGTACCCCGCCAATATAGAAAGAGACAATTTCAATGGCTGCGCTATTGCCGATTAAAAAATTATATAATGGTGCCAGTATATTAGCTTCTTCTGCTGCAACATGGACGTATCCGACTAAATTTTTTGTTATCAGAAAGAAATAAGCAATTATTAATAAAGCATCTATAAACCTGTTCCTGACACCAAAAAATAGCTGTGTTAAGCTTATCCTATAGAGAAGATAAGCTAATAACAGCCATGAGAGGATTTTCTTTGTAAAATCAACATCTCCCGGCAGGACTTCAAAAAAGTCAAGGAAATTCACTACAATAAGAAAAAATAAGATAAAGATTTCATTAAAACTGATTTTTCTGTTATCCATCTTTAGTTTTTCTTTATTTTACTGATATTTATTTCTTTCTATAAAATTCTAGACATTGTCAAATTTTAAAAATGCCAGAAATTTTCCATCCAGCCTTTGACTAGTAGTTTTTGACAGAATAAGCAATATTTTAATGAGGAAAATAAAAAATAATTAATTAGAGCAGCTCACTATCTATGTCTTTAGAAATCTCTTTTATTAATCTTTTTTGAAACTTTAGTTTTTTATGAGCAAGTTTTTTAGAAACCTTCAAATTCATTAAATTATCATCTTCAGCCCTATTTTCTTCTTCCTGAATATGATGAATTGAACTTATTATTGATGCATGGCTGAATTTTCCGCAATATAAGAAAGGCCTGATAAATCCAGCTAACCCGCAGTCAGAGAGCAAATCAGCATCTTGTAGAATCTGCAGTTCTAAAGATTTTTCTTTTAACTTTTTTCTTTTATCATGATTTTCAATTAAATAACATACTTTTGTGATAAATTCATCTGAGTGGCATAATTTCCTAAGGATATCTTTTGCGATAGGAACTCCCAATTTTGCATGCTTAAACCATTCTGCTTTTGCATTATCCAAAATCCCATCTTTACCAAAAATAAGCTCTTGCTTAAGCTTTATTTTTCCAACATCATGCAAGATAGCAGCAACTAAAACTTCTTCTTTATTGACATTCTTTTTTAGCTTTTTAATAATGTCTTTGGCTGATTCAAACACTCTTAGTGTATAATAGGTTTCATCAAAAGGTCCATGCTTGAAATGCTTTGTTTTATCAAATAACTTTTTCACAATTTGGTATATTTTCCGATAGTCTGGTTTTTTATCAATTGAATTCATGTTGAAATATGTAAAGAGGGTATTTAATAAACTTTTCTAAAATTTATTAAAATTTAATAATTCTAAACCACTTTAATCAGATTTTCCTATATCTTCCTTCAACTTTGCATGATTGTTTTTAAGAATGAGTGTTGTTTAATGTTTTTTATTAACAAAGGAAGTCATTTTACTTATTTTTGTTATTATAAAAATTAAGTTAGAATGCTTAAACCTTAATAATCTTCTCCTTAGAACTCAGTCCAGATGCAATCCTTACCTGTTTTTTGAGCTCTTTTGACAGAAACCTGATTATTTCTTTATTAGGATCACTCACTTAACACCTTTTCTCTTGATTTCAGCCCTTTTATAATCCTGAATTTTTTACTAAACTTCTTTTTCATTAGTTTAAGAACAGCGATGTTTGCTTTGTTGTTTTCTGCTTTTGCTTTAACACTAACAACATAGGCTTTTTTTTCTTTATCAAAGAAAATATCTTCTTTTTTAGAGTTGGGTTTAACTAAGATTTTCATAAGGATTAGTTATCTTATGGTTTTATATAGATATATAATCACTAAAAAGTAGTTAAAAATAGAAAGATTTATAAAGAAGTATATCTTATATGTCTAATATGGAAAAACAACAGAAACCATTGGATATTTTGGTAATTGATGATGAAGAAGGCGTACGTCTATCTCTAAAATACTTGATAAAACCACAAGGTCATAATATAACATTTGTCAAAGAATGTGGAGAGGCTATCAGGAATTATATTGGTAAAAACCATTATCATCTTATTTTAAGTGACCTTAATCAAAATCCAAGTGGAGTTGATGTTATAAATGCTGCAAAGCCACTTGGTATAGAGGTTTATATTGTTACAGCAACCTCTCATGGCCCTTTAGCTGAGGAGGCAAAGAATTTGAATGGAGAAGACCATTTTATAATAAAGCCATTTGAAAAAGATACTATTCTCAATATATTATCAAAAACCTCAAAAAGATATCAAGAATAATCTCTCCATATATGCTTGCATTTTTCACACACGAAAAAAGCTAACGCTTTTTCCTATGTGAAAAATGTTTTTTATTTTATTATAAGCCTTAGTTATAATCACGCCAGATATGCCTGCATTTCTCGCATTTAAGGAATTTAGTTGGAGCTTCATCTGCTGCTCTTGTCTGGACTTCCCAGAAATATGCTTTTTTATGATGGCATTTTGGGCATTCTGCTTCTGTTAGGGGCATTGTTTCAAACTCTTCTTCAACAACACTTATCTTCCCCTTTTTTTTAACTTCTTCCCTTAGAACAGTTGTTTCCATATCTTTTGACTTGTATCCGCAGCTGCATTTGAGAACTGTTTTATTGCCTTCCTTTTTTGGTATTAGTATAGAACCGCATTTCTTACAAAACATTTTATGCACCTGCAAATAGTTTTATTAATTCCACAAATCCAATCTTTACCCATCCAAGCAGGGGAATCTTCAGAACAGCTTTTCCTATAATGAAATCCTTGCTTATTTTTTTCTCGAAATTCATTGAATCATTATTGTGGTCGCCCTTTGTCTGGAAATAATAATTATCATCTTCCTTGTATTTTTTTATGACCCTGTGAATAATTGGCTCCTGTTTAAAGCTTCTAAAAACAATTATATCCCCTGTGTTTATGTTTTCTGGTTTTGAGCCTTTTAGAATTATAATGTCTCCCTTGTTAAAGCCGTTTTTTAATTTATAATTTAAGAAATCCCCTTTCCCTATGTTGTAATCATTATAGAATTCTTTGTTTGATTCCCACCAATTGTCAAATCCTGCATCATGCTCCATTGACCCGGAAACAACAGCAACAATAGGGTGGCTTGTAGCAAGTATTAAGCCAAGGCAGGGATAAACTATAAACTTTATCAGGACAAATGCAAGAATTATATTAGCAATCCAGCTCCATATGCTGTTGCTTTCCCATATAAAATACCATGTTTTTTTCCATATTTTTGTAATTTCTTTTATATCCATCATAAAAACAGATTTTATCATCGCTTAAAAAGGTTGCGTTTTTAGCAAGTGAATAATGGCAAACACTTATCAAAACCAAAAACCTTAAATACTAATCATATTATAAAATATATATAATAATATAAAAAATACAATATAATATAAAATATATATTATAATATAATAATATCAATGGCAAAAAGACCAATCTCAGCAACAATCGATGAAGAGCTGATTAAATGGATAGATTTAAAGCTAAAAGACAGGGCAAAATACAGAAATAAATCCCATCTTATTGAGGTTGCTCTGGAATCACTAAAAGACGAGGGAAAAGAACAAAAGAGGTAAATATGGACAATAAAAATGAGGGGTTGTTCTCTTATGACATCATCAGGGAAGGAGAAGACATAATTCTTAGAATAGATTGTGAAAAATATACTAGAATGCCCTCCTTAGAAGATGATCCTGCATTGATGTCAAAAACAATAGATATGTTATCAGAGGCAGGAACAGTTACAAAAATAGTTTTTGTGCAAAAAAGAGAATATGAATATGATTATACAGTAACGCAGATGCTGTCAGAGATAGCAAAAATCTACAATCAGCTTCTTAAACAAAAGATAATATCCTACTCAGGTATAACAGACCCAAGGTATGGAAAAGATTCTGCGCAGAGATACTCTGAACTGCAGCATATTATACTTAACCTGCTCAAATCAGACCCCCTTGCAGCATATGTTGAGCTAAAAAGAATTCT
>JAGLZG010000124.1 GCA_023131705.1 Nanobdellota archaeon | reverse complement strand
TGTTTTATTTTTAATAAAGAAATAAGAAGTATTGTAGAAGCAATGCTTATCAGAATGTATTCAATTCTTTTAATCTTTATAATTGTTTTTCTTTCCATTTAGAAATATTTGATATAATAGAGATATAAACCTTTTGTTTTTGTCCAAAATCATAATAAAGCCAAATCAACATTTCTTATCATTTCAGTTAAATATTTATATATGTTAAACTATCAATAATGTTTAACTCCATAGGAAAGAGGTATTGCAAACAATAGAATGAAAACACTAAAATTTTTATCAATTTTTTTAATCATACTTGCTATTGCAAATATTATTCTTTTTGCAATGAGAAAAATAACCCCTTTATTATTCTGGTTTGTTATCATATTCAGCGCTGTAATGGCATATATACTGATACCATATGCGAATAGAAAATTTCAAATGAGATGAAAATTAAAAATAAAAAGAGGTTAGTTGTATTAATTTTAGTTGTTTTGCTAATAATCCCTGTCTCTATCAGTATATTTTCCAGATTTGAAAAACCCTATGTTAAGTATGAAAACAGTATTGATTTGGGTGATGATAGTATAAAACTCGGAAATGAGGCTTTTTTTATTGATAATAACTCAAGCAAGGCTGTGTTATTGGTTCATGGTTTAAGCCCTTCCCCGCATCAAACAACCAACTTATCTGACTATTTGTCAGAAAAAGGCATAACAGTAAGCAGTATAAGGCTGAGTGGCCATGGAACAAATGTTTATAATCTTGAAAAACAGGATTGGCAGGACTGGTGCAATGATGTTGATAAAGAATATGACAGGCTTAAAGAAAGACATGAAAAGGTATTTATAATTGGAATCTCCTTAGGAGCTGGTTGTGCTCTCTACTCAGCAGAAAACAAGGATATTGCTGGTATAGTTGCTGTTGCACCCCCTATATACTTTGTAAATAAAAAAGCAAGATTTTCTTTTATTCTAAAATTATTCAAAAGATGGGAATATATTGGAATTGAAAAGGAAAATGTTGGCTATCATTATGAAAACATTCCTTCTAGATCTATTGCAGAGCTTATTGAACTGATGTCAACAGTAAAAAGAAGCTTATACAGGGTTGAGGAGCCTATCCTTATAATTCACTCTTTAAATGATGAACTGGTAAGAGCAGAAAGTTCCCGGTATGTGCTCAATAACATAAAATCCTTGGATAAGGATATATTATGGGTGAATTCCTCCAAACACTCTGTAATCAGGTATGATGAGGATGATAGTGAAAAAGACAGGAAAGATGTAGATAATGTATTTAGTTATGTACATAATTTCATAGGAAAACACTAAAATAGCCTATTTTTTTACAAAAGTTTATAAATAAATAAGCATATTTTATGTATAAATTGCTTAAAATAGCATTTATAAACATTTTGAGGTGGAAAATATGGTAGAAGGATATTGTGTAAAGTGTAAGAAAAAGACAGAGATGAATGATGTCAAAGAAGTTGTTAACAAAAGAGGCATGAGAATGGCTAAAGGAAAGTGCCCTAAATGTGGAATAACTGTTTGCAGAATACTGGGTAAGGCATAATTAATTGGGTGGTGATGGTGGTGAAGTGTCCTTATGCAGACAGGGAGTGTACAAGTGAATGCAGGGCATATGATGATAGCAGGGAGATGAAATGCCTTGTTATGCATATGAGCGACAGAACAAACAGATTGTTAAATTTCATAGAAAAAAAGCTTGATAAAAGATAGCTTTTTTTCTTTTTTTTCTCTTTTTAAAATGCAAAAAGTAATGGTTTTCGGAACTTTTGATATAATTCATCCAGGTCATCTATATTTTCTCAAAGAGGCTAAAAAACATGGTGATTTTCTTGTTGCAGTTATTGGAAGGGACCTTGTTGTTAAGAAAATAAAAGGGTTAATGCCTGTAAACAGTGAAAATACCAGATTAGATAACATAAAAAAGGTTCCGGCAGTAGACAAGGTTGTTTTAGGGGATTTAACTGATTATTACAGGATTATTAAAGAGGAAAAACCTGATATTATATGTTTAGGTTATGACCAAAAAGAGTTTATTGATGGGCTTAAAGATAAAATAGAAGAATTTGGGTTAAAGACAGGGATTATAAGGCTAAAGCCATATAAAGAGAATGTGTATAAGAGTTCTAAGTTAAAATAGCCTTTTTAACAATATATTTTCCTGTAATATCATTTTCTATCTTTGTTTCTGCTTCTATTATTTTTATTGATTTCCTGAATAAAGGGCAGTTAAGAACAAGGCTTTCATATTCACCACCCTCACCTGCTATGTGTATGCTTGATTTTTTTAGTTTTTCAATCAATGCCAAATCTATTCTCTGCCCAAGCATATCTTTGCTTAAACCTTCTGCAGCTATTGCTGCAATAATTACATTAAAATCAACAATCAGCTCGTTCATATATCTTTCTGCGTTAATATGCCACAAAGGGGTAATAGAATCAAGATTATTCATTAAGCATATATTCTCAATCCTTGTTTTCTGATAGTTTGAGGCAATAGCGCCTGATACTATTCCCTGAATTTTGTATTTTTCCTTTGCTATCTGAATTGCATTTTCCAGGTCTTTTAGTTCCTCTTCTTTTTTCCCTTTTGTTTCTATAAAAATTAATGGTAATTCCATTGCCTTTGCCTGCAGTTTAACCAGCTCAATATTGACATGGTGAAACATAAAAGAGTCAGGATTAAGGCTTTTTATTGCTATAATGCACACCAGCTTATTTTCCGTGCCTGCTTTATATGCTGCAAACAAGCTGTCTTTCCCTCCTGATACAAGCGCTGCTGCTCTCATCTTACATCTCTTCAAGAACATCTATTCCAAACAGATTTAAGCCGGTTTTTAAGATTTCTTTAACACAGCTTATCAGCAGTAATCTTGCTTTTTTAAGCTCTTCTTCTGCTTTAAGAACAGGATAATTGTGATAGAAATTATTGAATAGTTGTGCTAAATCAAGCAGGTATCTTGCCAGTATATGAGGTCTAAGATTTTCTGAACTTTTTTCTATAATATTAGGAAAATCTCCAAGTGCTTTGACAAGCTCTTTTTCTTTCTCTTCTTTTAACAGCTCAAATTTAATGTTGTCATCTGCCTTTTTTCCATATTTTTTTAGTATTGAGTTTATTCTTGCATAAGTATATTGCAGATAAGGGCCAGTCTCTCCTTCAAATGATATGCTTTCTTCTGGGTTGTAATGCATGTCTTTTGCAGAATCATGTTTTGCCATATAGAATTTCAGGGCGCCTAAGCCAATCTTTTCTGCTCTTTGCTTTTTTTCTTTTTCACTTAAATTTTTGTATCTCTTATTTATCTCTTTTAGAGCCAGTTTTTCCATTTCATCTATTAAATCATCAGCATCAACAACTGTTCCTTCCCTGCTTTTCATTCTTCCGGATGGAAGGTAAACCATTCCATAGCTTAGGTGATAACAGTTTTTAGCCCATTTGTATTTTAGTACTTCTAATGTTTTGAACAAGGCATTAAAATGATAATCCTGCTCAGAGCCAACAACATATATTGACTTGTCAAGCTTGTATTCATCAAACTTCAGTTTTGCCAGATAGATATCCTGTGTTATGTAGATAGCTGTTCCATCTGCTCTTATTAAAACCTTTTTTCCCAGGTTGTATTTGTCTAAATCAATGAAAATAGAATCATCTTCATCTTTGCTTGCTAAACCTTTTTTTAGTGCATCTTTTATAATGTCTTTCCCTTTTTCATATATTTTGCTTTCATAATAGGTTTTGTCAAATTTTATCCCTAACTTTTTGTAAGTTTCATCAAAGCCTTTTAGAACCCAGGAATTCATCTTTTTCCATAACTGTATAAGTTTTTTATCGCCATCTTCCCATTTTTTCAGCATATCCTGCGCTTCTTCTTCCAGCTTAAGGTTCTCTTTTGCTTTTTTTGTGAATAATATATAATAGTCTCCCACTAAATGATCTCCTTTTTTATTCTCTTTTTTACCCCACTTTTGATAAGCCAGCATTGATTTGCAGATATGGATGCCCCTGTCATTTACTAAGCTTGCTTTGATAACTTTGTTTCCCTGGAAAGCAAGCATTCTTGACAAAGAATCTCCAAGAACATTATTTCTTATATGACCTAAGTGCAGTGGTTTGTTTGTGTTTGGTGATGAGAATTCAACCATTATTCTTTTTTTATTTTTTCCTTTTCCAAAATTGTTTTTTTCCTTGAAAACATCCTTTAAAACTTTGGATGATAGATTCTTTTTATTTACAAAAAAATTAAGATAAGGACCTTTTACTTCTATCTTATTAATTACCTTGTCAAACTTTATCTTTTTGCATAAGTCCTGCGCAATCTCATTAGGGTTTTTCTTTAATTCCATGGATAATGCAAAACAAGGAAAAGCGCAATCACCCATCTCAGGATCAGGCGGTATCTCCAGGTTAATATCCCTGAGATTAGTCTCTTTTTTCAGCACTTTGATTATATGCTCTTTAAAGTCCATGAGAATAATAAGAATATTGGTGTTTATTAAGGTTTTCTTTTTTAAGGGATTGGAGATTTGGGAGCAAAGAAGTAGCCAAGCAAAAAGCAAAAGCTTTATATAATAGTTTGTTATACTTTATTATAAATCATAATAATTTATAAGGTACTGAGAAATTCTTCGAATTTCTGGTGCCTCTTAAAAGTTTTTGACAGGTGAAAAAAAATGGTACAAACTATTGTAACTTTAGGAGAATATGAAAATAGATTGTTAACTATAGTCAGAGGCAAGTTTGGATTGAAAAATAAGTCTGAAGCTGTTAATTTTGTGATAGATAAATATGGAGAAGATCTCCTTGAACCTGAACTTAGACCTGAATATAAAGAAGAATTGTTAAAAACAGACAAAGGAAAATTTAAAAGATTTACCAGTATAGACGATTTGAGAAAGGAAATCGAAAATGTATGATTGGGTCAGAAGTGATAAGTTAATCAAAATTCTAAAGAAGCTTTTTAAGAAAGACAAGAATAGATATGAAGCAACACTGAATAAAATAAAAGAAGTTATTAACAGCAAAAATCCAGATCATTATAAGAATTTAAGTCATGATATGAAACAATTTAAAAGGGTTCATATTGACAGCCATTTTGTTCTCACATTCAAGGTAGATGAAAATAATAAACTGATCAAATTTGAAGATTTACAGCATCATGATATAATCTACAGCAGAAAAAAGAAGTAATTCCCTGAGTTAGAACTTGGAGCTTAATAATTGGTAAGAATATTCAAAAGGACATAATTGAAACCATCTTAAAATAGGAAGGTCATCAGCATGTTTTTGCTTTGATAAAATCAATTGCTTGTTTTGCTGTCTTTGCTATGAATACCTTTCCTTTAAATTCGTGAATTGCTTTGACATACTTTGTCAATTTACCAAAATGAATAACAACCGCAGGTATTTGATAGTCTTTTGCAGCATGAACAAGTTCAGCTAAGGTACCCAGACCTCCATGCATAGCTATTAGGGCCTGAGAATTGCGTATCATTATGAGGTTTCGTTCAGGATAATCACAATTCAAACGAATTATTTTATCTGGTTTTGGACCTATTTTTTCACCGACTATACGCATTGCCTTTATCGATGGCAAATAAGCGATGTATTTTTTTCCACCATGCTTATGGTAGCTTTCTACGACTAATTTTGATAATCCAGTTCCCCCGCCAGAAATTAAAATATAACCGCGTTCTGCAATCAATTTACCTAGTTCCCTGGCAAGCCTCTTGCAACTCTTTGCCTCCTTTTCTCTAGAAGTGCCTGATATGGTAATAGTTTTCATCGAATCACTAAGAGATTACTTGTACTTAAACCTTACTAAAAACCCTCATAGTTCCAACATCTAAACATAAAATAGGTTAATTTTATAAATAAACAATAGTTTAAAGTATTATTATGGTGCTTGAAAAACTTGGCAGCAGCCTGAGAAATAGTTTACAAAAGATAGCAAAGTCTATTTTTGTAGATGAAAAACAGATAAACGAGTTAATAAAAGATATACAAAAGGCCCTGTTACAGGCAGATGTTAATGTTCAGCTTGTTTTTGAGCTGACTAAAAGGATAAAAGACAGGGCTTTAAAGGAAAAAGAGCCAAGAGGAATAACAAAAAGAGAGCACCTGATTAATATTGTCTATGAAGAATTAGTCAGTTTCCTTGGAAGGGAATCATCCAAGATTAATATAAATAAAAAGCCATTTAAGATAATGTTGGTTGGATTGTTTGCTTCCGGGAAAACTACCCACGCCGGAAAACTTGCCAACTACTTTGCAAAAAGAGGCTATAAGGTTGCTTTGGTTGGTTTAGATATACACAGGCCTGCTGCAATGGACCAGATAGAGCAGATTGCTAAACAGGTTAATGTTCCTGTTTTTATAGACATGTCAGAAACGCGAAACGTTTCTGAGCACGATCAGAAATCTTCGATTTCTGACGAGAAAGAAAAAAATCCAATTAACATATGGAAAAGGTTTGAAAAAGAATATAATAAGTTTGATATTATTATAATTGATACTGCGGGGAGGGATGCCCTGAATAAGGGGCTGATTGAGGAAATAGAATCCCTGAACAAAGAAATTAAGCCGGATGAAAACCTGCTTGTTATTTCTTCTGATATTGGCCAGGCTGCACAGAAGCAGGCAGAGCAATTTAATGAAAGCTGCGGAATAAGCGGCATTATTGCAACTAAAATGGACGGCACTGCCCGTGGCGGCGGAGCCTTAACTGCATGCGCTGTTTCCGGCGCCCCTATAAAGTTTATTGGTGTCGGGGAAAAAATAGCTGACATTGAGGTATTTAATCCAAAGGGCTTTGTGGGAAGGCTGCTTGGGATGGGTGATATAGCAGCTTTATTGGATAAGGCAAAAGAGGCAATAACAGAAGAAGAGGCAGAAGATTTAGGAAAGAGATTCCTGAAAGGAGAATTTACTTTAATAGATTTGTATGAGCAGATGATAGCAATGAAAAAGATGGGGCCATTAAACAAGATAGTAGAAATGATTCCAGGCTTTAGCCAGCTCAAACTTCCCAAAGAGCTTTTGCAGACACAGGAAGGCAAATTGGAAAAGTGGAAGCATGCAATGAGTTCAATGACAAAAGAAGAGCTTGAAAATCCTGAAATAATCTCTGCAGCAAGAGTGGACAGGATTGCAAAAGGGGCTGGTATCAATCCAAAGGACATCAGAGAGCTGATAAAACAGTATGCTCAGGGAAAAAAGATGGTAAAGATGATGAAAGGAAAGAACATGGACAAGATGATGAAAAAGATGGGCGGCATGAAAGGCATGCCTGGTATGCAGGGTATGAAGTTTAAGTAAGGGTTATTGTAGATTAATAGTTGCTATTCTTTTATTAAATAGTTCCTAGATTTAAACAATAATAATCTTCCGAATACTTTATTTATTCTTTCGCCTTTGCTTATTTTTCCTGTTTCACATGAATAAAAAATCTACTCCACAAGTGCAGGTACAATAAACTCATTCACCTTATTTTTATCAATTCTTTCTTTAAACACTTGATGACGCAAATTAGCATGGAGAGCGTAAAATAGATTATATGTCAAGCACTCATACATTTCTTTTTTTAAATCTTGTATAGGACCTATTGGGATTGCTGGTAAGTTATATGATTTTTCCAAAATTCCAGCTATCTTTTCTCTGGAATCCAAAGAGCTAATATTGTCAACTCCATCTAGCTCTGATTGTAGCCTTTTTTCAAGTACAGGAGATAGATATAGCAGGTATTTACCCATTATATCCTGTTTTCTACTTGGCAGAAATATTCCACCCTTGTTCTGGAATATAAATTTTCCTTCTGCAAACACAGGCATATTATCGTAATATTGAGAATCATAAGGATAATACGGATTTTTCTTTTCTTGGCTAAGCTCACTAGGAATCTCTACAATGCCTGCCATTGAATCATAGAACTTCAGAAGTAAAACCGCCTTTCTTGTATCTGGGTAGTTCTCAAGGGACTCTATACCTTGTGATTTAATTTTTAGGACAGTATAGGAATGCCTTCCCATATATGCAGTATTAGAATGAAGCACAACTGCTATACCTAATTTATCACAAATATCCATGAATTGGTCAGGACTAGAAACCACCTCTTCATTGTTTAATGAATGGGTAAACTCTACAAATCTACTTAATTTCTTTTCCAATTCACGGTCAATTTCTTCTAACCTTTCATATTTTGGTTTCATTCTAAATTCCCCCCAGAACTCTCTGGAGCACTTTACACTCCTTTTATGATTGGCATTACTTTAGGATTTATAAGTTTTTCTTTTTTTTCGTTCGTCCGCCAACTCAAAAAAACTAAAGATTTTATGAATTTATCAAATCTTCCTTTGAGTATATATCTAAATGTTTAAGAGAAGGATCAATCGGAATTTTTTCTGCCTGAAAAGCAAATTTTGATAACAGTTCGTCAATTGTTGTATTAAAATTAGGTATATAATATGAATTTGCAGCTTTTCTCATTAGTTCCCATTGGTCACTTTCTCTAGAATATATCGCAATTCCTATATTATAATGGGGTAATATAATTCTGTGATAAAGTTCTTCAAATTCTTCATCGCCTAGTTTTTCCCCAGCATCTCTTTTCCTAATACAATCTTTGTGCATTCGTTTCAAGATATACTCTATTGATTCATCGGAATCTTTTTGTTGATAAAGCGCTAATGCGATCAAATCGTCTCTACCATTAACACCACACCCAACAGAACTTATTAATTTTACATTCCATCCACACACCTTAGCAAATATTCGTCCTTGCAATGTACTTAATAGATCATTAGGAGTGGGTAAACAATTAATATGGTGGCAGTGCAAGTCCAATAGTTGATAATCATTCCTAGTCACCGTAGCATGTGAGTATGAATCGCTAAGGTCTATCTCTGATTCAGTACCTTCAGTAATCGGTAAGGTTATTATTCTCTGTTTAAAAAGTCTTTGCGTAACAAATCCGTGCTCCCTTCCTGTATCTCTTGTCTTGGTAGTTGCTTCAACCAATTGACGGATAAATTCCTGTGATGAAAAGTAATCATAAAGAAAGCTCCCGCTAATGTATTCTGAATCAATCACTTTACCAGTTTTAGAGTTGGTTTTTGGTTTCATTTCACATGCTTGTTTTTTGTTCATTTATCTCATACCTAACAATTCTACCTTCTCTATATTTTTTTAGCTGGAGTATGTAATCTTTCCCTCATTTCTTTTATTTTTTCAAGTTTCATTAAAAGTAATAACTGAAAGCAACTTTATAAATCTTTCTATTGTTACTACTTACAAGATAATAAAACCAAAAGGTTTAAATACTGTTTCTTATTACGAATACATAATCCAAAATGAGAGGACCTAAAATAAAATTTTCAGAACAGCAAAAAGGGTATATATCTGTTTTAGGCAGATTTATTGATGATTCATATTTGGGAAAAGAGTTTGACGTATGTAGATCTATAATGTTCAATTTAAAAAGAAAGTTAGGTGTAAAATATATTAAAAATTATGAAAAACGTCTTCTTGATGCTAACAACACATATCTAAAAACCTCTGATGATTTTGTAAAAAATATGATTGTTGAAAGAATATACAAGCCTATGGTTAAAAGAGCGATTAAGTGTGATTTAGATTTATCTGACTTTAGGCCGTTGGATGGTTATCCTAAATTATACAATTCTATTACTTTTTTTCAAGATAAATTTCCTAAAAAAAGAGAAATTTCAGAAAAAGAAGTAGAAAAAATAGCATTAAATGAATTCTTAGATTATATTAAAACTAATCCTTCACATAATATTTCAAAATATGAATATCAATCTAAACTTCAAAAAAGATTGATTAAAAGATTAAATAGTGAGTATTATTCACTTCCAGAGGAAATAAAAGAAAGATTTGATAAAGTACTTGCTACATTGACTGAAAGAGAGAGAACAACTCTTAGGTGTCATTTTGGAATCGGAGAAGAACGTAGAACTCTTGAAGAAATTGGAGCAATGTTTAATAGAACTACGGAAAATGCTAGACAAACAGAAAGTAAAGCTTTAAGAAAACTTAGATATCCTCCAAGAAGTAGAAGAATAACAGGACTAAAAGATATTTATTTAAAATACTTAGATTATTCAAAAGCACCAGAAGAAGGATATTTAAAGAAAAAGGGCCTCGAGGATAAATTAAATCATTTGGTTTCACAATTTGATAAAGATTCAGCTAGTTTAAGAAATATTGGCTTAAAGGAAAGATTATCAATGCCTATTGATGAATTAGAATTTCCAGTCCGTTCAAGAAACTGTATTAGGGCTGCAAATATAAAAACAATAAAAGACCTTGTTCAGACACAAGAAAGGCATATGTTAAAATATAGAAATTTTGGTAAAAAATCTTTAGCAGAGATAAAAAAAATCTTAGAAGAGATTGGGCTTAGTTTTGGTATGAAAGCTTAAAACTTTCCGCCTTGGCAATGGTGAGTTTCTAAAAAACTAAGCGAGAACCCCCACCTTATGCTCATTTCGTTCGTGTGAGAAAAATCTTAATCTAAACTAGATTCTATTTCTCCCCTTGCATCATTTATCCTTCTTTCAATTAATTCATTTGGTGTGTCAAACTCAAAATGTGTAATAGCATACCTCATAGGACCAGTTATCTCTTTTGTGGATAAACCTTTTTTATGAATTTCAGATTGATAAATATATTCAAAAGCTTTTACCGCTTGATGTAAAAGCATCCACCTCCCATCTATACACAAATGACCATTCTTTCTAGCTGTCTCAAGGAAATGACTCCGATGCCCATAGACTATATCCATACAAATTTTTTCTTTTCCAGATAGTTCCTCTCCCATAAAAAGTGGCCTTCCTGTCTTTTTTTCTGTGGGAAGAGTATTTATTACTATGTCAGTTTCTTTAAGAGACTTCATAAATTCCTCAGAATATCCTGTCTTTTCAGAATAGAGACTTAAAGGGAAGATTTTTTTGCCATATTGTTCAGCTCTTTCTGAAAGATCTCTTGCTTTCTCAAAGGTTCTGTTTGCAACCCTAACTGCTCCCCCTTCTTCCGCACAGGCTAATGCTATTGCGGATCCTGAACCACCAGCACCAAGAACCATAATGTTATTTCCTGAAATAACATCCTCTCCACTTTGCCCTTGTATAGACCTAATTGCTCCATAACCATCTGTTGAATGTCCTTGAATATTATCTTCAAATTTATGAACTGTATTCACCCCTCCAATAACCCTTGCTAAATCATCAACTAATATAGAAGGGTGTTGTGCTGTTCGTTCTTTATAAGGGTTTGTAATATTAAATCCTAAAAGTTTAGAATAATTTAACAATAAATCAAGAACCCCTTCTAACTTATCAGAAGCAACATCAAAAGGTATATATTCTGAATCAATACCATGATATATAAATACAACATTCCACATAATACGTGACTTGCTATATGTTGTGGGATTTTCTCCTATTAAACCTGTAACTACATGATGTTTACTTTCTTCAATCAACTTTCTAATTTGTGCTTCGAGCATTTTAACAATCTCAGAAATAATTCTGAGGTTTACACCTCTTATATAAGATAGAATTACGTTAATCTTTAAAAACATTCCGCTATCACAACTCTTTACCCCATACTCGAACTTATTTCTCAAACTTATACAGCATTTCATAATCAAAGTGCCAGTTCTTCTTCCATCTTTCTGATGATGTGCAGAAGTTTAATATGGGTGTGTTATTTTTTAATGCAGATTTTATATGCTCAACTACCATCAGCTTTCCTATGTTATCAATCTCTATGTTTCTTCCCCCTCCAAGGACATTATAGATATTGTCATGAATGATTGCAAATTCAACTGCTTCTGTTTTTTCATTTATTTTAATGCTTATCATATTAAGTTTTTTTTGTGAATAAGCGATTTCTATCATCTTTTTTATGGAATCAACAAAATTTTTATCATTATAATTTGATTCTTCTCCAAATTTCTTTATATTAAGCTCTACCATCCTGTTGAAATCTTCAAGTTTATTGAAATTTATCTCATAATTTAGTTTTTCCAGCTGCTTTAAGTCATATTTCAGATTTTTTCTGTGCTTTTTGTCAAAAGATGATATATATGCACCCAGCTCGTTATTGTATTTCCTCATATCCAGGAAATATGTTTTACTGCACTCCTCAAAATCAAAATATTGTTTTTCAGATTCTAAAATATAAAAAATAAATGAATCCTCTGGAGTGAACTCAAGAAAATCTTTTATCTTTGATTTATCTTTTACAAAAAAGCTGTTTTCTTCTGGAAATTCTCCTCCAAAAAAAGAGTAGGTTTCATCCTTTTTTTCATACCATAGGGGCAATATTCCAATCATCTCTTTATTTTCATAACCAACAATAAAATAAGGCTCATAATTTTCATTAAAAAAACAAAAACGATATTCCCACAGATCAAACAGCTTTTTATCGGGAGAAAAAGAATTCCATAACTGCTCGCATGTTTTAATATCTTTAACTGTTTCAAATCTCATTTTTTATGTATATAGAATATATTTGTCTTATAGATATGGTGCGGCCTGAACTTCATCTTAAATTTTAACAACGCCTTGTCGCTTCCGCCAAAATCAACCATGCTAAAGCCCTTTTTCTTCAGAAAAACAAGGTCATCCCAGTTAGACAGCTCTCCTAACCCCTCGTATTTATAATTCAGGATTCCCATCTCAGAATAATACTTGTTTTTTCCGTATTTCCAGCCGGCAGTTATTGCGCAGGGCTTATTGTTCACGCTTAAAACTCTTGCAAAATCATAACCCTCAAAATTGTTTTTAATAGAATTATAGTAGGAATAAGGGTGGGCCTTGTCAGGACATTTTCTTTTTTTTACCCATTCCTTAATGATGTTATCAAGCTCTTGTTTTGAAAATTCACCGGCATCCCTGATCTCTATCTTGTTTTTATTTTTTAGCCTGTTGATAATATTTCTCATTTTTTTCCATTCCTTTCCCTCTAGTTTATGGCCGTCCCATTTTTTCATTTCAAATACAGGCCAGTACAGTGTTTCGTTAGGAAGTATCCTGTATTTTTTAGAAAATCTTTTATCATTTGAGAGTATATCTTTAAATTCATCTGTAAATTCTGCATTTACCTTTTTTGCATTATTCTTAAATGCATAGTCAAGAAATTTAAGATACAGCCCTAATCTTTTTTTCTTTGGCGCTAATACCTCTGTAAGGCTGTACCATATATCGCTGTTTGTCCTTTGCGCCAATATGCCC
>JAGLZG010000123.1 GCA_023131705.1 Nanobdellota archaeon | reverse complement strand
ATATGAAATATTTTTCAGGACTCTCCATGCCTGTGTCAATCTATAAGCAATATAAAAAAGAATTGCTATTCCTGCAATAATAAAAATTATTGTTGACATCTGGTATCATTCCAAATTATACGATATGATACATCTTGATTAAACAGATCACAGTGAAGACCAATGATCCAATCATTGCAGCAAAAAGAGCTGCAACAATCAGCCCTCCCAGCCAGTCAGGATTGATCCATCTCATTTGAGCTCACTGATCTCTTGATTGATCAGATCACATCCAAGTCTGACCCCAGCTGCAAATTTGCTGTCAGGGACATTCATATCAACACTTCCTGATCCATCAACAAGCCTGTCACTTTCCTCTGGATATCTCTTCCTGACATCAGCAACTATGCTGAAGACAGCCTCCATTTTTTCAGACAGCCTCTTCTCAGAATAGTCATGCATCTGGCTGAAAAAATAATCCTTCAGCTCCTGAATGTTGATCTCTCCATCCTTGAACTTTTTGACCTTTTCCTCGGTGTCCTTGTCCAACTGAATAATACTTCCATTCATACAAACATCTCCATTTGTTTTATTTGACCACTTCCCTCCCTCATCTTAACAATTGTAAAATGGAGGGAATTTCTCCTCTCTTTCAGATGCTGGAGAGTCCCCAGCAGCTGCTCATAATTCCCTGCAATATAATATCCTTGATCACTGCTGGCAATCTGGACTCCATTCCTCCTGCCATGCTGGATCAATCTCCTGATCTGTGAGCCTGATATGTTCATCCTTGCCTCAATCTCTCTGGATGTCACTGGCTCATCCTCAGAGGTCTCCCTGATCTCCCTGATCAGCTTTATATAATATTTTGAGAAGAGACTGGACTTTTCAAATTGCCTCATCTCTTCTGTGTATTTGTCAAAATTTTGCATGAGCCCCCCCTCTCCTGTCTGAATCTTCCTGCCGCCTCAGCTCCAACCATTCCTCCAAGAGCTTGACTCCTCTTTTTGAGCTCCTCCCATATCTCAGGGAATAAAGTCCTGAGCTTGAGGCTGTTTTTTG
>JAGLZG010000122.1 GCA_023131705.1 Nanobdellota archaeon | reverse complement strand
GGAGTTAGTGAAATAACAGGGTGGATGATTTTAAACGGGGAAGTAAAAACCAAGGATGATAAAAAACCAGTATATCCTTATGTGATGGGGATACCTACTGGGGCTGATGATAGGATTCTTTTTGAATCGATGATGGCTGGGTTTGAGATAGAAAAAGGCAGGGCTTTGAAAAGTGGTGATAGATTAAAAGTAACTTTAGGCCATAATTATCAGGTTGCAAACAGGGTCTTTAAAAAACCCCTTAAGGTTGGAGATAAGATAATAATTAATGGTGTTGAAACAGACATTATAGGATTTTATGAAGAGATTGGAAACCCTTCAGATGACATGAATGTTTACCTTTCTTTTGAAGGCTATAAAGAGATATTTGATGCAAAAGAGGAGTATGGAATTATTGTGATAAGGGCTGCAAAAGACCAGGATCCAACAGAACTTGCTGAAAGAATAACAGAAAAGTTTAGGAAAAGGAAAGGGCAAAAAGAAGGACAGGAAGATTTTTATGTGCAGACATTTGAGCAGATGATGGAGATATACGGAAATGTGATTCTTATTCTGAATGGGGTTCTTGTTCTTATTGCATTAATATCATTATTTGTTGCTGCTGTTAATATAATGAATACAATGTACACTAGTGTATTAGAAAGAACAAAAGAAATAGGAATAATGAAAGCAATTGGAGCAAGAAACAGCACAATATTTACATTGTTTTTTATTGAATCTGGGTTGCTTGGGTTAGTTGGAGGAAGTATTGGTGTTTTACTGGGTTATGGTATTGCTAAGAGTGGAGAGATTATAGCAAGAGGTGCTGGGTTGTCTATGCTAAAGCCATATTTTCCACTTTGGCTTATTATCGGCTGTTTATTATTTGCTTTTTTAGTGGGAGCTTTTTCTGGTTTATTGCCGGCAATACAAGCCTCCAAGCTTAATCCTGTGGATGCTTTGAGATATGAGTGAAACGAATATCTCAAAGTCAAGGAACGGAAGTGACAGACATTATGTTACGAGTGAAACGAGTAACGCTAATGTCAAGGAACAAGCGAAGCGAGTGACAGACCCTGAGATATAAATAAGATTTATTAGAAAAAGTTTTAACATGACAAAATATAAAGAGGTTAACATCAAAAAATCTCTAATGCAACTAATAAGCCTTATAACAGGTATAGTAATTATGATTGCCTTAACATTATAGAATAATCTATTTTTTCTTTTTCATATTATCCAGATAATCCTTCAGCTTTATCTTCACCTGTTTTTTTAAATCTTCATCTATGCTTAATCTCTCTACTTCTTTATCCCAATCAACATTTGAAGGTATCTTGTTCAGGTAACTCTCAAAGCTTCTTCCGGCTTCTTCAACCTGTTTTTCTATCAGTTTTGTATCTTCAGAATTAAATCTTCTTATCACTGGAAATTTTGTAATGGCATTTGCCCCTGCTTTTAATAATAAATTGATTTCATCTAAATGATTAAGCCAAGAACCAGTTATTATTTTTATCTTTGGAAAAGCTTGTCTTGTTTTCTTAACCCAATAAACATAATCTTCTGTTTTTAATTCTTTTTTTCCTTCAAATACAGTCCCTTTATGGTGTTTAAGCCTGTAAAAAGTTATTTTATTAATTTTATATTTTTCAATAAATTGCTTTAATCTTTCAAAATCTTTTCTGGTTTCACCTAAACCAAGAATTATTGTTATCGCTTTTTTTAATTTTAATCTGTCGCATAATTCGAACATTCCAATTATTTTTTTTAATGGTTTGGAAGGACATACATTGTCATGTAATTTAGGATTAATACATTCAACAGTTCCACAAATACCAATTATGTATGGCTCAAAAAGTTTCAGTTCTTTTTCATTCAAAACACCTATATTGAGCCATATTTTTTCTTTAAAAATCTCAGAAATATTTTTTATTAGAAATAATAATTCTTTTTTGGTATAGCTTTCATAACCCCCTGAAATAAATTCTAATTTCCATCCTAACTTTTTAGATATTATAGCTTCTGCCAGGATGCTTTCTTTGCTTCTTCTTGCTTTTTTAGGATCTTTAATAAGTTTTTTCTGTGTTGACATATAACAGAATTTACAATCTCCAATACT
>JAGLZG010000121.1 GCA_023131705.1 Nanobdellota archaeon | reverse complement strand
AGGCAATGACAACACTTGATTCAGGAGTTACTTTTGCATTAAACTCTGTTTTTTTTAACTGGAATGGTTCAGAAGCATTAATTGTTGGTGATTCTGGAACTGTTTTATTATACAATTCTACAACATCTATCTTTACAAATATATCATCAGGAACAGCAGAAAACCTATTGGATGTTTCTTATAGAAATGGGACTGATGAAGCATTGATTTCTGCAAATAACAAAAAACTATTATTTTATAACATAAGTTCTATTACTGATATTTCCAGTAAATTGCCTGTTTCTACTAGTTTTCCAACTGGTTTTCCAATATTAGCAGTTTCTTATTCCCCTGATGGGAGCATAGCATTGATGGGTGCGTGGGGCAGGATGATGAAATACCAGTCATCTGATGGAACCATAACAATGGTAGAAAGAGAAGGTGCAAGCGGCACACACGTAGCAATGTGGCCTCATAAGATTGCATGGAATCCTGATGGAACAGAGGCATTGATAGCTGGAGATAGTGGGGGGGGAAGTTGTAATTTAAGCTGTCCTTCTGGCATGATTGGGGCAGTGGCTTTGTATAACACCAGTAAAGGAAAGATTGATGATACATATTGTTTTGGATATAACTACTTAGAGGATGTGGCTTTTAGCCCTGATGGAACAGAAGCTTTGATAGTGGGAAAAGAAGGGGATTTAGGGAAATATAATTCTTCAGGAGGGAGTTTATCTAATTCAATAACAAAACTGTCAAGTGGAACAAGTGGCGCTTTATTTGGTGTGGATTACAGAAGAGATGGGGTAGCAAATGAGGCCTTGCTTGTTGTAGGGGATAATAAACAAGTTTTGTTTTATGATGGTGAAAGGGTTTTAACAGGCCCGGAGGTTTGGCTTGATGATAGGAAAATATGGAATTACACAGGAGATTTTAATAGTTCTGATACAATTAACTTTACACAAAATTTAACAGATTACCTTAATGGATGTTCTGAAAAATCAGATGGAACATGCGATGTTCCTTTTTTGGTGAATAGCAGTGGTGGAACTGCTTTAATGAGACTGGAAAATATCAATATTTCCTACCAGTACAATAGTTCTATAACATCATCTGATACAATATATGAATACAGCTGGAATGAAACA
>JAGLZG010000120.1 GCA_023131705.1 Nanobdellota archaeon | reverse complement strand
TGGATAAAAAGATTAAATCAATACTGGATGATATTCATGACCAGCTTTATGAAAAATCCAAAAAATTCCTGGAAAGCAATATTGTAAAAGTAAAAAACATGGATGAGCTGAAAAAAGCTGTTAACAATAAAAAAATGGCTCTGGCGCCTTTCTGCAATAATCCTGAATGTGAAGACCTGATTAAAGACCAAACAGGAGGAGCAACTGCAAGATGCATTGCAAAACAGGAAAAAGGCAGGTGCATACATTGCGGAAAAGAATCTGATATTCTGGTTTATTTTGCCAAGGCTTATTGATTGCTTATAATTTCTATAAAATAAGTTCCATTGCTAAACCACACCACTAACATGCTCATTCTTGTTAATTCTTATGACATTATCTACAAAGCTTTCTATCTTGCTTTCGTGGGAAACAATAATAACCTGTTTTATATTTAACTGGTCTAAAACAACCCTGACCTTATCCAGCTGTTCTGTGCTAAAGCCGTCTGTTGGCTCATCCAGGATAATCAGGTCCTTTGTTTTTATATTTGATATTAAGTCATTAATGACTTTGTTAAGGCTTAATCTGTAAGCCAGCGCAATGCTTGTTCTTTCCCCTCCGCTTAGATTTTCAAAATCTATCTCATATCCGTTCTGCTCAATAACCGGTGTAAAACTGTCATCTATACTTACATTTATTGTTTCATCCTCTATCAGGGCATTAAACCACTCTTTAAACAGCTCATTAAACTCCTGGACAATCCTGAGCATAACATGCCTTTCTATCACACCCATCAGATTAGCAAAATAATCATTAAGCCAGTTGTTAATCTCTTTAAGATACACTATTTTTTCTTTTATTTTCAGTTTGTTATCTATCTCCTGCTTAAGCATGATAATCATTTTAGAAACAACCTGTTTTTCACTTGCTAATTCCGCTTTTATTATCTCTAAATCCTTTTCACTGGATAATATTCCATCATATTCTTTTTTTATCGCTTCATATTTTTTCCCGCTTGGTTTAAGAATTTCAATCTTTTTATTTAACTCTGATTTTTTAAGATTAATAGTGCCTATCTCTTTTTTTATTGCTTCATTTTCTTTTTTCAGCTTTTCAACAAGCTTTGATTTTTCATTTAGATGAACAAGCCTTACCTTAATGATCCCTGACAATGATTCCTTTTTTCTTAATTCCTCCCACTCTTGCTTCAGCAATGCTATATTTTTATTCAATTCCTCTTGTTTCTTTAGGGATGATTTAAGGGTTTCATTAATATCAACTATGTTTTCATCCTCTCTCTGCGTTATAAACCTTTTGTGCTCATCACTGACCTTCTGCTCACAGGTAGGGCACTGGTCTATGCCTGTTATCTTTTCTTTGGTTTCAGAAGAGTGCTGCTTTTTTGCTTCTAATTCACTTATTTTTTTGCTGATTTCACTGACATCTTTTTCAATCCTGCCTATCTCATCTTGTTTCTGCTTTATCTTTGACTTCAACTCATCCGGATTTAACTCTTCTTTTTCTTTAAGCTCTTTTTTTAATTCCAAAATCTCTTTTTCCTGTTTTTCTATTTCAGCAATATTTCCTGCTCTTTGCTCTATCCTGTGGCTTAGGTTTGCATCATTAACATCAAACTCTGAGCTTAGCTTATTCAACTCCTGAATATCTTTTTCTATTACAGCTATCTCCTTTTTCTTTTGCTCTAATCTTTCTTTTACCTCATTTATTTTGGGCTCAAGGGTTTTTATCTTTTCATCTATCTCTTTTATTTTATTATTTTTTTCTTCTGACTGCTTTTGCTTTTCATCCAGGTCAAAGATTTTTCCCCCTGCTTCTTTCAGGTTTTCCCTTATATGCTTTGTTATTATCGAGGAATTTTCCCTTATCTGCTTGTATTTATCTATCCCAAAAACAATTCTCAGTGTGTCCAGCCTTGAGTCTGTCTCATCTGAAAGTATCTTTTTCATCTCTTCCTGAGGTGTATAAACTGTGTATCTGAAAACCATATCTTTGCTTTTTTTCAGCAGGTCCCCTGGATAGCCAAGAAGCTCAAGGATTGTGCTTTTTAGTTCAACTGCCGTGCCTTCTCTTTTTGTTCCATCTATTATTATATATCCTGAATCCTGTTTTACCTCATCTTTGCTTTTTTTCAGTGTTCTTTTTATTATGATATCTTTATTGCCAATTTTAAATTTTAACTCGACAGAGCCTTGTTTTTTTCCATTTCTTAATAAAGCAGCTCCGCTAAGATGTTTTCTTTTAATCCCAAACAAGGCAAACTCCACTGCCAACAGGACAGAAGATTTTCCAGAACCAATATCCCCTGATAAAAGGACTCTTCCTTCTGGAAAATTAATCTCCTGATTAGTATAGCTTCTTATATTCTCAATCTTTATATTTTGTAATAGCATATTCCCCTCATTAATAAGAATGATATTAATTTATAAAAATTTAGTTGTTATAGAATATATTATAACTTCTTCTTCAAATATTCAACTAATTTGACAGGGGTAGGGTCAACCTTGTTTTTTAGGGCAAGTATATAACTTGTCCAGTCTCCTATATGGATTGTTGAGAATATCTTTACTAAATCTGATGTTCCTGTTATATTAAGTTCCAAAGCCGGTGATTTATTTATAGTTATGATGTCTTTTGTTATGCTCATCCTTTTTTTTATTCTTCTCTCATCATAGTCATCCTTTATGATAATGCAGTAATAATCACCATTCTTTTTTGTGAACCCGACCATCTCATTATGGTTGAGTTCTGGAAAGAAATTGCAGAAGGCATGTATCTTGGAGTTTTCATTAAAGTTTATTTTCCATTTATATGCTATTGCATAGAGCCTTTCTGAAGAGTATATCAAAGGAACCTTATTGAACAATCTTTCTGCAAGCTGTTTTGCCTTTTCCTTGTAAATAT
>JAGLZG010000012.1 GCA_023131705.1 Nanobdellota archaeon | reverse complement strand
TTAACAATACTTCCACCTGTGCTTTCAGCAACTGCAACATGCCTAAATCCTGCTTTTTGCGCAATGCCAGCAGCACCTCCACTAGAACCTCCGCAAACCCTGTCCTTATCAAAAGGGTTTAATGGCTTTTCAAAACCTTTTCCAACATTAACACTAAACCCCCCAAAACCAAACTCATCCTGAATAGTCTTTCCAATAATTATACCACCTTGTTTTTTTATCCTTTTAACAACAGTTGCATCAAAAACAGGCTTATAACCATTTAATATTGCAGAACCAGCCCTTGATTCAACATCCTTAACACAAATACAATCCTTTACAGAAAAATAAATTCCATCTAACTTTCCTTTACCTTCTTTTTTAGGATTTTCAATTATTTCATTAAAATAATTATATTCCCTGTTTATTTTTTTAACTTCATCAATTACTTTTTTCATTAATCAAGAATTTAACTTCAAGATATTTAAAGCTTTCTTTCTCATACCATATTCAGCAAATTTTATAAACCCAAACATTTTCAGTAAGGATATGTTTAAAATAAACAAATTAAAAGCAATGCTATTCTTTACAATAGGCTATTTAATAATATTTACTGTTACAGCTATCATAAACAGGAATTATGAATTTCTTTATTACACCATTATCATGTCAATATTGATTGCAATTACTATTCTGTACCATAAAAAATTCCATCTGTCAACCGGTGTTATAGCGGGATTAACGCTTGTCGGAGCCATGCACATCTTTGGAGGAAATATTTACATAGGCAACACAAGGTTATATGATATTTGGATTATTGATGGCATTGTAAAATATGATTTTATTGTCCATTTTATAGGAATCTTTGTTGCAACACTTATTGCTTACAGCCTTTTACACCCATATCTGGATAAAAGATTGAGATATAATAATCTGTTACTTCCTTTGCTGCTTGTTTTAATCGCATTAGGAATGGGCGCACTTAATGAGATTGCAGAACTGGTTGCAGTTGTTTTCTTTGGAGCAGCAGAAAAAGTCGGTAATTATATGAATAATGCACTAGATCTTATGTTTAACTTGTTTGGTTCAATCACTGCATGTTTTTACTTAATTTATTATCATAATAAAAAGAAAAAATAATTCTTCTAAGATTCTCTATCATAGGGCAGAAACAACCCTTTTTATTACAACAAAACCATAACCCCATATTAATGGGAGCCATAAAGGTATCCCAAATAATCTATTGTGCGTGAAAGTTTCTACACCAGTGCTAATAAAAAACAGTTCTATAAGAGTCATAAATATAAAACCAATTAAAAAAACAATTATTTCTTTTTTTTCATATTTTATTTTAAAGCCAATCAAAATCATAACTAAAAACAACCCGCTCAAAACCATCTCTTTTAAGAAAGGAACTAAAGCTATCATTATCAATATAGGAATTAATTCAAAAAACATTTTTTTAATTAAGTCTGTTGTTTTCATTTATACAGCCCTTGGCCCCTTGAAATATCCATCCTTTTTATGAGAAGTATTTCTTAAAGCCTCTTCCTGTGTTAAACTTTTTTTAATTTTGTCTTCTCTCATCAGGTTCTTTATCTCAACAGGCTGAAAACTTGGCTTTACACCCTTAACATCGGCTTTGTCAAGCTCAGAAAAATACTCCAAAACCTCTTTTAACTCTGGCAAGAACTTCTTTATTTCAGCATCTGTCAGTTTTAATCTTGCAACAGAAGCTACTTTCTCAATTAGCTCTTTATCTACTTTCATTATATTTGAGATTAGATTAGGAGTTTATATAGTTTTCTCTAATAACGTTTTACTACCTTTAAGTATAAAAAAATAGAAAGATTTATAAACTATTAAAACAAATAAAACATATTCATAATTTAAATATAAAACAAAATTTTTAGAAAAAAAGATAATTACAGAATATATAGGGTATTTAGAAAACATTCTATATTCTATCATTTTTAATAAAAGAGGCAGATAGTGTGAAGAATGAAATAACATGAAATATTGCAAACATATTGGTGATATAGAGTATTTGGTAAAAATACATTCAGAAGATAAAGATTTTCTTGAACATCAAGTATTAAAACTGGAAAAAGAAGACAAATTAAAACATATAGATATTCATAAGTTTCCCTTAGGGGAAATGATAAAAAAGATGAAGTATAGCGATGATTCTGGATTAATAATTTATGATAAAAAAAATAAAGAAGTGCGTTATCTTGGAATAAAAAAATTAGAAAAAGATAATATCAATTGTATCTCTGGTGTTTTAAAGCAGGACAACTCAATAGATGCTTATCTTGATAAAGATGGACAAACAGATATTATGAAAAATCTTTCAGAACATAATCTACCTTTATATACTTATACTAAAGTTAAGGATGATGAATTCCAACTAAAATTTGAAATATCAAATCAGCTTGGGCTGCATGCAAGACCAGCAGTTTTATTTGTTCAACTTGCTAATAAATTTCAATCAGAGATTTTTGTAGAAAAAGAAGGGAAAAAAGTAAAGGGGAAAAACATAATTGGTATAATGACACTGGCTGCGAGTAAAGGGGAAAAAATAACTGTAACTGCACAAGGTAAGGATGCAGAGCAATATCTTGATAAACTCACAAATCTTATAGAAAGCAAATTTGATGAAGATTAATCTCTTCTATTTAGAACTTTTCTTAACAAAAGTGCTTTTAATATTCAGCTCTTTCAACTGTTCATCAGGAACTTCATTTGGACAGCTATCCATCGGGTTTTCTGCATTCTTGTTCTTTGGGAAAGCAATAACTTCCCTTATATCATTTGTTCCAAGCATCATAGCAACCAGCCTGTCAAAGCCAAGACCCATGCCCCCATGCACAGGCGCCCCATATTTGTAAGCTTCTAACAAGAATCCAAATTTCTTTTCAGCCTCTTTTTCGCTTAAGCCAATTATTTTCATTATTCTTTTCTGGATTTCAGGATCATGAACCCTTATTGAGCCAGAGCCAAGCTCAACACCATTTAAGACAATATCAAACAAATTTCCAATAACTTTGCCAGGATCTTTTTCTAAATCTTTGATATACTCCTTTTTTGGAGAAGTAAACATGTGGTGTTCTGGCTCCCATCTATCTTCATCAGAATTCCATTTAAACAGAGGGTAATCCACAATCCAGCAAAACTTAAACTCATCTTTGATTAATTTTAATCTTTTACCCAGTTCAAGCCTTAACAAAGATAAGATTTCATTTGTTTTTTCCTTTTCATCAGCAATGAACATTAAAACAGAGCCTTGTTTAGCTTTTGTTTTTTCCAATAATCTTTTCTGAATATCTTTATTAAAAAATTTGACAATATTGCTTTCCAACCCCTGCTTTCCAACCCTCATCCAGGCCATTCCTTTTGCTGCATTTTTAGTGCAGAAATCTATTAAGTCATCAATCTCTTTCCTGGGCATGTCAGTTGGATTTATACATTTAACAATTCCACCATTTTTTATAACATTTTTAAAAACCTCAAAATCAGAATCTTTAACAATATCAGTCACATCAATCAGTTCTAAACCAAACCTTAAATCGGGCTTGTCTGTTCCGTATCTGTCCTTGCTTTCTTTGTAAGTTAAAATAGGAATTTTTCCAATATCCTTTTTTAAGATGTTCTTAAAAATATATTTGTAAAGATCAGAAGTAAACTCTATAATGTCTTTTTCATCAACAAAGCTCATCTCAAAATCCATTTGAGTATGTTCTGGCTGCCTGTCCTGTCTTAAATCTTCATCTCTTAAACATCTTGCAAACTGGTAATACCTGTCAACACCAGAAATCATCAAAATCTGTTTATACAACTGAGGGCTTTGCGGCAGAGCAAAAAACTTTCCAGGGTTTGTCCTTGAAGGAACAATATAATCACGGGCACCCTCTGGTGTTGCTCTCACAAGAATAGGGGTTTCAATATCAATAAATCCATTATTATTAAAGAACTCTCTTGCTGCCTGAGCTACCTTATGCCTAAATACTAAATTATTAATCATCTTTGGCCTTCTTAAATCAAGATACCTATACTTTAATCTAGTATCTTCATTTGCCTCAACCCTGTCCTCGATCTCAATAGGAGGGACATCTGCCTTGCTAATTACATCAAGCTCTTCAACAACAACCTCAATCTCTCCTGTTGGCAGATTCTTATTTTCCATATCCTTTTTTCTTGCCACTACCTTTCCTTTAACAGAAATAACATCCTCTCTTCTAAAATGCTCAGCTTCCTTGAAAAATGATTTGTCTGGATTAAAAACTACTTGGGTTATTCCATACCTGTCTCTTAAATCAATAAATATAACACCGCCATGATCCCTTCTGGTAGAGACCCATCCGCATAACTCTGCCTTTTTTCCTATATCTTTTTTTCTCAATTCTACACAATTATGTGTTCTTAGCATAAACAAAGGATTAATAGAATAATATTTAAAGTTTGTTGTTTTCTCTAATAAAAATGGCATTTAAAATAACAGCCAAAAGGCAATAATAATTTCATTCTAATAATTCAGCAATCTTATTCCCAAAATCAGTTGCGGCACCAGGACCATTTGCAGTTACAATCTTTCCATCAACCTCAACATCGTTTCCAGTGTGTTCTGAGCCCTTTGCCTCTATCTTTTTTGCAAACTCTCCTTTCTCATTATCCCAGATTGTTGCCTTTTTCCCTTCTAAAATACCAGCATTACCAAGTATTACCGGCGCAATGCATATTGCTGCTGTAACCTTTCCTTTTTCATAAGAAATCTTAGCTAAACTTAATGCTTCTTCATCATCAAAATACTGCTCTGAACCTCCGCCTCCAATGAAAACAACTGCTTTATACAGATCTATACTTCCAATAACATCCTTAATAGAAATATCAGGCATTACGCTCATTCCATCTGTAGCTTTTGCCTTCATAGTGGTCTTGCTTGCTATATCACAGCTAAATCCCTTTTTCTGCAATGCTTCCTTTGTATCCATCAACTCTACAGGCTGGAAGTTGTTTTGCGCAATTACAAAAATAACATCTGTCATTTTATCACCCTCAAAAATAAAATATTAGCCTATATAAGAAGTTTGCCATTTTCCATTATTTTTTTATCATCTACAATTATTGTTGGTTTGAAAAAAACACCATCAACATGTATTGGAACATCTATTTTCCCTTCATAAGATTTGTTATTGCCAAGAGCAATATGCGCAGTTCCCATAGCTTTTTCATCTTCTAATATATTACCAGTTATCTTTGCTTTGTTGTTAGTGCCTATACCTAACTCAGCAACAGAATAAGCATTTTTATCTTTAACTTTTCTTAAAATATTTTTTAATTTTAAAGCTTCCTT
>JAGLZG010000119.1 GCA_023131705.1 Nanobdellota archaeon | reverse complement strand
TTAACATTAATTTCTCTCATATTTTCTTTCTTTTTAAATATAAATTATAGAATTACATAATTTGCTTTTTTATGTCCAATCTCAAACCACATTCTCATCATCATGTTATCTGAATAATCAGGAGACCTCCCTAAGAACTGTTTAACCATTTCCTTAGGCATGATTTTAAGCTTAGCATCTGAATCTGTTTTGTATGATTTTATCTGCTCCAACTCCTCTATAATCACATCTCTGTACTGCTGAGGTGTAATCCCTATATCCCCTTTGTTAATAACCTCTGCCAACTTATAACTACATTGGCTCTTGAGGTTAACATAATTCTTACCATGTAAAGCCTTAGAGTTATTAACAAACCCTTTATACTTACCAAAGTCAACTACACCACCACCTACACCATCTTCATCTACAATAACTTTATTCTTAGGTATCTTGTAAGTTCTCCTAAGTTCCTCTACTTTATCTACAAGCACTTTAAGGTCTGACTTAGCTATTTCATATATGAATATAACCTGTAATCCATCCCATACAAAAATAGTGGTTTTATCTTTACCAAATCTGGCTACATCTACTGTAATGTGAGTACCCCTTGGTATAGGCTTTACAATACTTACTACATTACTAAAGAGATTGACTAAACTGTCATACCCCATTAGACTATTAGGGTCATTATCATATTCCCAATTCCCATAAAGTAACCTTTGCTTAGAGTTTTCATCTAATGACATAAGGTTCTGTTTATAGTGTTTAGAAATGTGTGGATTATCTGAGAGCAATGCCTGTATAAATTGCCTATTCATAGGTAGAGTTCCATCCCTATGAGCCTTGTAGAAGTCTGAGTATGTCCAATTCTTAGCAGGATTACAACTCATCAGTAGTTTAGGCAATAGATTGTTCTCATCAAGCATGAACCTAATCCTACTTTTAACCATGTCCTTTGCTTTCTTAGTAACCTGATTGGCTTCATCAATGAAAGCATCTGTTATCTCAAGAGAACCTAATGAATCAAATTCAGGGTCAGAGGGGTATAGAAACAAATCTTTAAGGAATATCTCAGAACCATTGTAGAACTTGATATTACTATCTTGTGAATTGTAAACAAAGTGCTTACCTGCTACTAATCCTTGCATCTTACTCACTTCAAAAAAACTCTTTAGAGTGGTGTCTTTTAAGTTCTTTAATTTACTTCTACCAATGAGCCCCCTACTTCCAGGGTATTTAAGCCTTTTCTTTATTTGCCAATAGCATCCAAATAAGCTTTTACCTCCTCCTGCTCC
>JAGLZG010000118.1 GCA_023131705.1 Nanobdellota archaeon | reverse complement strand
ACTCAAAACACTTTAATGTGCATTAATGATGGAGAGCATATAGGAGATAATTATTGTGATAAAGGTGAATGGGTATCAAGAACAGCTTTACTTATTACACAATTACTGGATTTTGCAGATTCTGTGTCAGATGATTACAGCTTGTTTTGCGATGATTATAAAACTGTTTTTAATTATTATAGCTATATACTTCCAAACAACAAAGAGGTTGAGGATTATTTTAACAAATATAGATTTAGGTGTGAGTTAGGAGGGAATTATGTGCCCTGCACCAATAATATATGCGTTTTAAGATATAAGGATAGAATTGCCGGAACTTATAAAACCATAATGGGAACTTCACTAAACCACAATATTAATTCAGTGAGTTACTCAATTTTAGAAGTGTTTGGCAATCTCAATACAGCCTGTGATAGCGCAATTGGGGATAATATTTTTAAAAGTTGTTCTGACCAGAAAACATGGTATAATGATGCACTAAAAAGTATAATATACAGCAATGAAACAGGCTTAACCTTTAATGGAGATATTGATTATTTATTATCAAAATATTTAGATTATAAGGAAAAGTGGAATGATATGCTTAGTGATGCATCAAGCGCATTTAGCAGCACGCCAAACCCAGTAGGGGGGTTTTCTTTTATTACAAACGCAGGAAAACTAAACAAAATATATATAGATAAAAAAGGAAATAAAGAAATAAGAGGTATAATGGAAGAAGTTGGTATTAAGGGCAGTGGAAACACCTTTATGTCTTTTATGTACAAAAATTATAACAATATTTGTAATTTTGTTGACAACAGGGATAACTGGAATAAGTGGTATCTTAGTAAATTTATTGTATGCGGAACACAAGATATAGCAAATTATGTTTTAACAGCCTCAGATGTTTTTGGTGCATATAATGTATGGCTTGACTTAGGGCCTAAACTAAGAGCTATAGAATGACCCAACATATAAAATCAAAAAAAGCGCAATTAACATTTTTTATACTTATTGGGATAATTTTTTTAGTAATAACATCTCTTGTTATTTACATGATAAAAGGATTAGCAGGAAAGACAACAAGGAAAGAAGCAGAAGAGATGCAGGAGCTTCCATTAGAGATTATGGAAATAAAGAATTATGTCAGTGCATGCTTAAGCAAGACAAGCAGTGAGGGCATTTCATTATTAGGGAAGCAGGGTGGAAAGATATGGAAAAACCAAGGGGGGATTTACAGCCTTTCAAAATTAACCCCTGGTAAAACATACATGGAATTTATTGAAGGTAGCGCGGGACATAATATTTCATATGGTTTAAACAACAATGAATTTAATTTAACTTGTAATTTAACACAAGCAAGGATATGTAAAAAAGATCCACCAGATTATCCCTGGATAGGGTTTCCTGATAATCAACCTCAATGCACAGATGCTTATAGTTATGGATGTTTTGGCGCAATAACCTTGCCAAGCCTGTATGGAAAGGAACAGATGTATGAGCAAATTGCAGCATATGTAAATAACACAATTGAGGATTGCATGAACTTTTCAGTTTTTGAAGAAAAAGGTTTTGAAATAAACAAAGCCGAAGAAATGAAGGTTAATGTTACAACAACTGATGAAACAGTTATTGTTGTTTTAGAATATCCTTTGGAAATAATTGATCCAACCTCAAAAAAACTTATAAGATTAAAATATTTTTATTATGATACTTTAGTCAGGTTAGAAAAGCTCCATACAATTGCAAGGGCAATCATCAACAAGGATATTAAAGATGTGTCATTTGATATATCATTAGCAACTTCAATAACATTTCCAGGCTTGATTGATGATAATATCTCAATAAATGTTATCAGAGATGGGGGAAATGTTGAGATAAATCCTTATAATGATGATAGTGTTGTTAGGATAAGAGATGGTTTTTCAAGGATAAGCACCCCACCTTATGTTTTCCAGTTTGCCAGGCAGAACAGAGTACCTGCTTTAGAGTATATAGGCTCAATGACAGAAGAACAATGTAATAACAAAACTTTTACAGCTTATGATCCTGATGAAGATACAGTAACTATAACATGTGTTGGTAGTAAGGTCACAGTTAGAGATAGTGGGATGTTAGAGGATTATGAAGAGAATATTGATATTGTAACACCATAAAATGAAACAATATAAAAAACTAATAAATGCAATGATTTTAGTAGTTTTAATTAGCATTATTAGCTTCTTTGTTTATGCTTATACTCTTCCTGCTTGTTGTTGTTACCCAGGGGGTGAATATGGATATGTACAAAACCCAGACCAGGTGGAAATTTGCGAAGTAGGAGGAGGAACAGCAATGGGGGATAATGTAATGGATTCATTAGATTGTGTTGGTATTTGTGGTGTAACAATGTGTGATAACTGCAAGTATGGCTTATGCAGTCATTATGAAAATTGTGAAGATAATCTGGATGGAGGCACATGCTCCCATCTTGGAGAGGGATATTCCTGTTGCAGTGGAAATTGCACACTACAAGAAGGGGCATGCAATGTTCCCGGGCTTAATGTAGGGATAATTAACCTTCAGAGAGGGAATGACAGAGGTTACAGGCAAATAACTCTTAACTGGAACAGCAATCTTTGTCCGGCAGGTAGTTATGAAATATTCAGGTGTGAAGGCAGTTCGTGTACACCAACCCTATCTGTCGGATTAACTACAACAACAACATTTGCTGATAAGGATATTAATTGGGACAAGGTTTATAGTTATAAGGTAAAAGGCTACTACTTATATCAGGGAGAGAAAGATGCTGTAATAAATAATGTGTATTCTGGAAATTTAGAATGTGAAAACCAGATAACCAGTGATCGTTTCTGCATACATCATCCAAGTTATTACCAGAACGAGCCTTATGTTAGTTACATATATGGTGAAGGCATTAATATAAATGGAGAGGAGTATTCAAGCAAGGATAACAAGCATTTCTTTTGCAGCTCTTCTAATCTGCTTAGCGGTGAGACTGCATGCCAGGGAGGCAATATATGTGTTGGAGGAGAATGCATAATTCCATCAGAATGCGTTGATGTAACTAATAATCCTTTAGGGATGTATTATAGCATTGGATTATGCGAAGGAACAATAGTTGATTCAAAATATTGCTTTTTAGACAAATCCGAGAAAAATGTTGATAATTGCTATCCCTGCAGCCCTGATATGAAGTGTTATGACTACAGGACAGAAGAGGCTTGTGAAAGAGATAATTGCAATGCAGGAAGTTGTTCATGGAGAGAAACTTCCAGTGATTTGGGGACAGGAGTCTGCATTGATTTAGACAAAGATAACTGCGCATTGTGCAATGCATTTGGAACAACAGGCATGGAAAATATAAATACATTTAATTTTGTTTTTGATATCTATACTCTGGAAAAACTAGATGCCTTGTCAACCAGTGAATACCCTTGTTTTAAATATCAGGGGGAATGCACAAGCTGCGGGGATATTGGATGTCCTGTGTACTCTACACAGACAGAATGCAGCCAGCTTGGAACAAGCGCTGTTTCACTTGATAACACTAACAATATTATAAATCCTGGTGGAGATAGTTGTGGAATTGATGTCTGCCAATGGAAAAGTGGAAAATGCGTTAAAAATGCAGATGGCTTATCACCAAAGGATTGCAGGGAGGATATTGAAAATTGTGAAAAGGATTATTTCAGGCCAGTTGCAACCCTAACACCAATCATGACACAAGGGGGTGTTAGCAGCTTTACAATAACTGTAACTGACAAGGCAAGCAAGAGCGATCCAGAAAGCATTAAATATGGGTACGAAACATATTGGTGTGTTTATAGCGGAACAGATAATTGCAGGTATCTTGATGGTGGAAGTGGAAGGGCATCTTATGAGAAGTTTACAACAGGAACTACTCTTGCTTTGAGAGGAGGAGAGAGTGATTTAAGGCTTTGTTCAGGCACTGATAATTGCATGGATTTAGTTCTTGGTGAAAATATACTTAAACACTATTCTATTGATCCTGCTGGAAACCTGGGAGTAGTGGAAGACATAACATTTATTGCATCACCAGGTTCTGTTGTACCAAGTGTTGTAAATGCAAGCATTATAGGGGGGAATTTTGTTGAGGGTATATATTATACTACTAATCATAATCCAATAATCTATGTTGAGTTTGTGGGCAGTGCGCAATTTATTAGTAAAGTCTTAACAGATATAGATGGAACACCTTTTGGCACACAAGGAGGGGAAGGCATGGCTGAAGTACATCAAATAGAGCCATCAACACTTCCCAATAATAATTATATATTTACATTCAGCGCAGAAAATGAATATGGAAGGAGCATGGTAAATAATTATGATCTTAATTTTGTTGTTGATAGTATTTCCCCTACACTTACAATAATACCTGATGGTGTAGTTGACACATCAAGTGTTAGTGTAAATCTTTCATTTAGTGAAAAGGTATTTTTGGATAGTGTGTTTATAGATGGAGTAAACACAACAGATGAGTTCAAAACAACAGATAACACTTTGTTTAGATGCACATTTAGTTTCAATGATGGTGATCATAATATTATTGTTGTAGCTCATGATTATGCTGGAAATAGCGTAACCAGCTCAGGTATTTTTGGGGTAAATGCAGACCCTTCTTTAAGGATAGAGATGGCTGAGCCAAGCTATGGTGTTTCACCTGTTTATGACTTTACTATCAAATTGAAAACAGATAATGATGCAGAGTGCAAGTATACATTTAACCCCCTTAATATTGAGGCACTAAGCTATAATACGATGACTGGATTTACAACAATAAGTGGTGGAAAAGAGCACATCAAGGAGCATTTTACAACAATAAGAGCGCCTGATGAAATCAACACATTTTATGTTAAATGCAAGGATTTATATGATGATTCAATTACCTCAAAATCATTTGAGTTGAGTGTGGATGATACTCCCCCTAGCTTTGAATTAGCAATAGCAGACCCTGATATTGTGGTTACAGACCCTGCTTATACTGATTTAAAGGTTCGTACAGATGATTATGCTGTTTGCGATTATACTTCCCTTGTTGATGGAACAGAAGGCGTTTTCTCCAGCAGCGGGGAAGGGAAATATGGCTTTGGAAAAGCAAATTATGCAGAGATAATACTTGAAAGCACACAAACAAGAAATTATAATTATAGTGTTACCTGCATGAATAAGGCAGAATTATCAAGCACAACATTGATTGGATTCAGGGTTGACAGAACATCTGATATGAGCATTACTGATTTAACTGATGATTATTTTAACAGCACAACAGTCAGGCTTGAGATTGGAAACAATCTTGGATCACAGTGTAGATACAGCCCTGATAATAGTCTTTGGGCATATTTTAGCCAGGTGCCTGATACAACAAGATACTTTGCTTCTGTTACTGTTTCTGGAGCAGGTGAACATACTTATTATGTGCAGTGCTATCGTAATGGATTGTGGGATCCAGAACAACCTGTTACAATAAGCTTTACAGTTGACAATACAGCACCTAAGATGATTTTAGTTAATAGCACATCTAACTGCAATAATGAAAGTTTAAGGGCTATGTGGGCAGCAGAAGAGGATTCTTATTCAAGAGTAAGAGGTTATTCATATTCTGTCTATAAATCACAAACAAGCAAGACCATAAAAAATTGGACAGATGCCGGCTCTGATAGTGATGAATGGCAAATTATAGATAATCTTGATCTTATAATGGGAGAATCATATTATATTAAGGTAAAGGCATATAATATTCTTGATGCTTATAGCACAGAGATGTCAAGCAAAAAGGTTACTATTGATGATTCTAATTGTGACAATATAATCCCTAATGGAGATGAGTGCAGCAATAGTATAGATTGTTTGAGTGGATTCTGCAATCCAGAGACAAAGAAATGCGCAACCCCTACATGCAATGATGGTTATGATAATGGAGATGAATCAGATGTAGACTGCGGCGGAGATTGTGATAAGTGTGAAGATGGAAAAAGATGCGATAATAA
>JAGLZG010000117.1 GCA_023131705.1 Nanobdellota archaeon | reverse complement strand
TAGCAGTGGCACAAGGACAGAAATATAAAGAGGTTAATTAACTTAAAAACAAAGAGTTATGGCAACAACAGGAATTGACAGTGTTAACAGAAACAAGGACTTATTTTATGAGGCTTTAGTTGTCTCAATGGGAGTAGTGACTGCAGCTTCTGAGGCTTGTAATTTAAGTAGGACAATTCACTACCAATGGTTACAAGAAGACAAGGAATATAAGAAGAGAGTAGAGGGTATTCAAGGTATAATGCTTGACATGGCAGAGAGTGCTTTGTTTAGTAATATCAAGGCTAAGAAGTCCTCTGATGTACAATTCTATTTGAAGACTAAAGGAAGTGAGAGAGGATATGCTCCTAAGATAGAGGTTACAGGAAAGGATGGAGGAGCATTACAGATAAATGCTATCTTTGGACAGGACTTACTAAAGGTAGAGGATGCAGAGTAGTGCACCAGCATTTAAACCAACTCAGGCTTTATATAAGATAGCTGCTCTTAGGAAACCTATTAGAGCTATTGAAGGAAGTCAGGGTGCAGGAAAAACGATTGCTATTTTGATGCTACTGATTAATCATGCTCAGCATAACAGGAATAAGTCTATTACTGTGTTTCAGTATGAGAGGAGTAAGATGAAGAAAACTGTAGTTAGAGATTTCATTAAGATTATGCAGTCTTTAGGTTTCTATGTAGGAGTGGAATGGAATAAAACAGAGAGTGTTTATACTTTTCCTACAGGTTCTTACATTGAGTTCTTAGGATTAGATGAGGCTGATGTTGGGAAAGGGTTTAGAAGAGATATTATTTATTTCAATGAGTTGAATAGAGGTAGGATTACATTAGATACCTTTGTACAGTTACAGAGTAGGTGTACTATAACCTATGCAGATTATAATCCTGATGAGAGGTTCTGGCTACATACTGATATTCTAAAGAATGATAATGTTGACTTTATAAGGGTTACTTATTTAGACAATGAGTATATTCCTAAGGGAGAACTCAAAGCCATATTAGATTACAGAGCCAAGGGTTTCCATGACCCTAATGGTTCACTTACAGATGAGGCTAACATCAAGAGTTCTTACTGGGCAAACAAATGGATTGTATATGGGTTAGGGATGCCAGGAAAAATGGATGGTACTATCTACTCAGATTGGGAGGTTATAGATTCTATTCCACCTGAGGCTAAACTCATAGGAGCAGGATTAGATTTTGGATATAGTCAAGACCCCACAGCAGTAGTGATAGTGTATAAATACAATGATGATATAGTAGTAGATGAGGTTCTCTTTAGAAAGGGGTTAGGTATATCAGAGATAGCCAATTCTTTAAAGGGACTAAAAACAGGAACTATTTACTGTGATTCAGCAGACCCACGTAGTATAGCAGAACTTAAAAGATATGGTATTCCTGCAGTAGGAGTAAGGAAAGGTAGAGGTTCAGTTATAGCAGGAGTGGAATTACTACAGAGTAAGCACATGTTAATTACCAAGAGGTCAGTGAACCTCATCAAGGCTTTAGGGCATTACTCATGGAGTACAGATAGAGAGGGAAATAAACTTAATAAGCCTAATCATTTATGGTCAGATATATTAGATGCCCTTAGATATTTAGCCATAAGTAAACTGAGGCACTCAAATGAGGCTACTACTTATGCAATTCTATAATTTAAAAAGAAAGAAAATATGAGAGAAATTAAGGTTAAGATACCCACTAAAGACACTGATATAAAGGTGGGTCAGTATCAGGAGTACATCAAATTGATTACTTCTTTTAAGGGAGAGATTGTGTATAATGAGTTTATGAAGATGAAACTTGTGAGTATATTCTGTAATGTTCCTTTTCAATTAGTCAAGAGTGGCTTTACCTCAGCAGATGTTGATAGTATTTCTACTAAGGTTCTCACTGTATTGGATAAGGTTAAGAAATTAGAGGATGCTAACATAGAACCTATAGTTAAGGTAGGTAAAACTGAGTTTGGTTTTATCACAGATATGGAGGAGATGAGTGCAGGTACTTATGCAGATTTAACTGAGGT
>JAGLZG010000116.1 GCA_023131705.1 Nanobdellota archaeon | reverse complement strand
CATCCCCAGCAGCAGGAAGTGTGATGTTGAGAGCCTTCAAATCATCTTCAAACTCAGTGTCCACAATGTCCAGAATGGCTGTGAGTTCTTCAGCAGTCTTCCATTCCCCACTCTTTGATGCTTTATCATACAGCTTTGATCTTGTGGAAAGCATAGCTTTCCCAGAAGAATGCTTGAAGATAGTCTTGTCCTGGAGAGCAGTTCTGTCTCTCTTCAGGAGTTCTTTCTGCAATCTCTCATTCTCAGTCTGCTGGTTTGTGAAGTCTTCCTTGAGTTTCTCAGACTCAGAGAGAGCCTCTACTCTTCTCTGTTCTTCAGCCTGTTCATATTCCTCAAGTTTCTTCTCAGCTCCTGTTTTCTTGCCTCTGAGCTTTGCAATATCAGTTTTCTGCAGATCAAACTCTTTAGAGAATTCCTCTTCACTCTTGAAGCCTCTTTTCTCCCAGAAAGTCTTCTCTGCTCCAGCAGTCTCCACTACAGGATTCTCCTCTGATTCTCTCTCTTCAGCCATTATCAAGTCCTTTCATTGAATCCACTGATTCGTTGATTATTTCAGCTTCACACTTGAAGCCATTCATTCAAAGAACAGAAATCAATCAATTCCTGTTCAAATTCTTTGCCATGATCTATTCTCCTCAATCCACAGAAGGAGTTCCTCTTCTGTTGGGACTTCACCATGATCCAGGAGATATGCTTCTGCTGCTGCATTGAGTTGAGCATCTGTGACTTCTGCAGTAGAGAAAGCATTTCTTACTTCCTCTGTGAGAGATACAGCAATTGCAAGCAACATGAGATCCATATTGATAGTATCATCAATCCAATAAGGAAGAACAGAAGGAGAGATTGTTCCAGCAAGAACAGAATCCATGTATTCCTGTCTGATCAACTCACTTGCAAGAACAGCCATTGCTTCATCCTGGAAGAAGAGAGTTATCATATTATCATCTGCATATCTGGGAGTAGTTATTGATGTTTGCCCATCACAGAAGCTCTTACTGGCTCTCCCTTCAAACAGCTCTCCTGCTACTTCATACACTTCTCCAAAGAGTTGAATATTGGGAGCAGAAGTCTTGCTGTCATAACCTTGTAGAAAGGTCACATAAGGCATATCAGATCCCCCTTCTCCTCATGTGAGCTGTTGTAGCAATCATTCTAGGTCTTCCTGCAAGGAATCTTCTGATATGTTCACTCCAGCTGATCCTTGCATTACCATAAGGATATGCAACTACATGAGTATCGGGAGCAATAAATCTCATGATGAATTCATCAATGGTGGATCCTGCAAGCATAGCTCCAGTAAGTTCCCTGTCCAGCTGTCTTCTATGCTTCTCAATATGGCTTCTCCAGACCTTGCTTTCTGTATTGTAGAGCATTCTCACAGCTTTCTTGTCCTCCTCAGTGAGTTCATTCTCTACTGTATCATTCTCCATCCTTGCATTGAAATCAGCAAGTTTCAATCCTTCTCTGAAGAACTCAGCGAAATAGTCTGACATATATTTTATGATTCTGGGATAGATAATCCTGTAAGCAGCATTCACTGATTCCTGGACAAGATTATCTACAACAGTCTCATCATCAGGAAGAGCAAACTTCTTCCCTTCCCAATTACTCTGCTGAAGAATCATCTCCTTGAAATCATTCAGGAACCATTTGTCAAATTCATCAGCAATGGAAGATAAGTCCTCTTTATGAGCAAACTTCAATCTTCTGTAGATTGCCTTGAACTTCTCAACATTACCCCAGAAGTTATTGAGTGTCTTCTCCATGATGCTCTCTCCTATTCTTCATCCTTCTTGTTGAGATTATCATTCAGCAGCCTTAGTGATTCTTTTGCTAAATTATCAGACTCAGCCACTGGTTCATTGATTGCTTCTATTTCTTCCTCTACTGCAACTTCATTCCATGAAGGATGGAGTTCTTTCACTGCTTGCTCCTGGCTCTTCAAGCCACTCTTGACCTGTGAAGAGAGTGTCTCTTTCTGGATTTCCCTGGGAAGTTCTATGGGAGCAAATTCAACAACTGCATCTTCCATGATCTTATTGATTTTGAGAGGATCCGGCATATCATATCCCTCAACTCTCATTGTGTATTTCCCTTTGATATCCCCATAGTATGCTTTCTTTGCAAGAATCTCTTCCATGAGAATCAATTCCTGTGGGATTGCTGTATTCTCCTTCTCAGCAACCAGCTCAATTGCTGGAGTCATTGCTACTTCTAAAGCAATCCCTGAAGGAGCTCCTCCCAGTCCTTTTGTATCTCCCAGAGAAACAGAAGGGATCCTTGAAGTCTGGTGGAATGCTTTCAGCAGGATATCAAGGAATACAGAGAAGTCATTGATTGAATCTGTTCCCTTTGGAAGCCTCTTAGCATAAGCTTCTTCCTCCCCAGAATTCTTTAGCTGAATTACTGAATCAGGAGCCATCTTCCAGGAGATATTGCCGGAAGCATTAGTAATGATGGGAGAATGGATATTCCACATGATATTCTCTCTTCCATCAGTCATAAGCTCATTGATGGAAACAAGAGTCTCATACAGAGGAAGAACATCAGACTTTCCATAAGCATTGAAGGGATGATCAAGTCCTCTCCAGTAGACAGCTCCCAGGTAATCACCCAGCACATTGATTCCATTTGTAGGAGTTGTTATCTCCTTATCATCTACCCAGGCTCTATATTTTCCATAAGTAAGAATCTTTCCATCATCATCCCTGATGTGTCTGGAAATATACTCTTCAAATCTATACATTCCTGCATCTTTCTTCTTAACTTGATCTATTGCCCAGGGAGGAAGATCAGATGTTAGAACAGAAAATACAATTCCAATAGGCTTTCCATGTCTATTCTCAGGATCCAGATGTGGCTTGATTTCACTGTATTCATAGCAGGATAAAGTGATTGTCCCATCCCATTTCCTTCTCACTCTTATTGCAGCAAATCCTCCCAAAGATGCAAGCTTTGTTACTCTCAGAAAGACAGCATCCTGCATGAAATAAGCTTCCTGAAGAGCTTTATTCATAGCTTCATCAACAAGCTTTCTTGTAACTGCTCTTGTATAAACCAGAGAAGCAATCTTATCAACCAGCATTGCTGTGAATGATACAGGAGTCCAGGCTTCTCTCCTTCTTTCAATTGTTCTATCAGACATTGATGGAGCTCTAATGGGCTTCAACACATTATCATACAGCTCCTTGAGTCCAGCCATTCTTTCCAATGTGAGCTCAGATCCTTCCAGATTTGCATCCACAAGGCTTCTCTTAATCACATCATCAACCATACTATCAAATAACATTGGAATCCCCTTTCTTATAAGTCATATTCTACTGTGCCATTCTCATAATAGTCAATGAACTCAACAAAGTATCTTGTTGTATCTGCAGGATGATCCCAGACTCCATCCTTCTCAGGCTTCTCAGTCGCCTTCTTTTCAGGATAATGATAATTGAGAAACATTCCTATTGTCCCTGTGCAATTCTGGGTCACTTTAAGATGAATCTCATCCTTTGTATTGAGAAGCTTTGCTCTTACTTTATTGAGACCTTTAATGATTCCATATCTCTTTGCATAGATTGTATAGTCTTTCTTCAAGAACCACTCATCCTCTTCAAGAGTCTGGATGAATGAGTATCCAGCCTGATCCCTTTGGTTTCCGGCAACCTCACAGATGAATCCTGCATATCCTCCTTTTGGCTCTCTCCTCCTGAGATTCTGAATAATTGCAGGATATTTCAATCTCTTCTCCAGGACTTCATCATAGATAAGAATCTCTCCACTGGCTTTGTTGTAAGCAATCCATTGTATTGCACACATCACTGCATATCCTGGATCAATCGAAGCATAGATATCCCAGTCCTTGAGATTTGGCATATCATCCAAAGTTACAACATGATCCTCTTCTCTGAAATCTGAGTAAACCTGATCAGCAAACACAACAAATGAAGCTGCATATTCCTGGGAGAAATAAAGGGGATCAGTCTGAGACTTTACAAGATCCTGCTCTTCTGGATCATAAATAGCAGTATTCTCAAAGCTGTGTCCTGTCCTACTCCACCATCCATCCAGAAGCTTCTGTCCCAGATTAAAGAGCTTGTGTATCCAATTGTGTCCTCTGGGAGTAGTAATGAGAACCACTGTTCCCTTCCTGTCTCTTGCAGAAGGGGAGATGAACTGTTCCCACATCATTCCCTTCAGGGTTGCAGCCTCATCAATTATCTGGAGATCATAAGTATCACCCAGGAGACCATCAGGATTATCTGCAGAACCCAGTTCAAGAGTTGATCCCCAGGGAGTAGTCATGATCATCTCTGATTTATTGATATTGACCACTCCAGCCCCATAGAATCTCAGAACATCTTTGTAGACATAATTCCAGAGTTTCTTGCTGAGTTTATATGTCTTTGAGATACAAATAGATTTAGTATCTTTCTCAAGAAGAGTATAAAGAACAAGCATGGATGCAATCTTTGTCTTTCCCCATCTCCTTCCACAAACAACACATAAGAACCTGAATTTAAGGAAAGCCTTCAAGACAGCTCTCTGTCCTTTATGGGGCTTGAAGCCCATAGACTCTATGAGCCCAAAGAGGATTTTCTTGTTCTTAGTCAACATGATTAAACTTCAGGTCTATAAGGATTGAACCATGTCAGAAGGATTGAAAGGAAAAGAAGATTCTCAGGGATTATCCTGAGAGCAAGTATTATGAGAATAGGAGCAGCCCACATGAAGAGTCTTGCTCTATCAAGGGCTCTGAAGAGCTGAGAGTATGCAACCAGAACAAGGGGAAGATACAGGAGTGGAAAATCAATTATTGAAGCCAGAACAGCTCCCCATGGAAGAACAATTTCTCTGATGTTATGAAGGAATGAACCATTCTTCATCATTGAGCTTCTCCAAGGATGATTGATTGCTTCTGGATGTATAAGTGGTTCTCCCTTTGGAGCCAGAGCATAAGCTCCTAATATTGGGAGGAATGCTGGGAGATATCTCAAAGAACAAGTCCATAGGATTATGAACACTGGGACTTTGGGAGCCATCATTGCTCCTATGATTGCAGTGATCAGAGCTGATGTGTAATGTCCAGAGAAGTGAAGGCAAGCAGCCATGAGAGCAACAAGAAGAGCAGGAGGATCAATCATTCCTGTGAGTTTGGATAGTATGTCCCAGAGAGGAAGTGATACCCAGAGAGCAGCAGCAAAGAGAGGATCCACTCCATGAAGAACAGCAAGCCATGAAATAAGAGGAGTTGTGAGAATTAGAGATGCTCCATCCATTATCTGCCAGAGGAGGAGATCCTGTGTTCTCATAATCATGGGAATCAACCATCTCAACCTGAAGGGATCAGGAACAGGAGTTCCATTAGCCATTGCTCTATATGTAATTGAATCAGGAGGAGCAGAAATCTTGAATCCTCTGCTCCAGGCTCTCAAAGTATATGCAACTATTCCCATGAGAAGAGAATACAGGTAGATCATCAGCACATGGACTCCTGGACTCTTTTATGTGTTCTTCCACAACTGGGACATCTCCACACTCTCAGCAACCTTCCAGCATATCTGGCATTCATTGCAGAACCGGCAACTCTTCTCTTACAGACACTACAGAATGCTGATAATGTAAATCTTCTGGAGAAGCTGATATTCAGTCCCACAGTTGCCATTAGGATTCCTCCTTATTGCTGGGCTTCACACTCTCATTGATGAGATATGCTGTATTGAGTCCCACAACAGGAATTGTCATAGTTGAGAATATCTCCCATTGTTTCCCAAAGAACCCAACAGCAAACCAGATCACATCAATAATTATCACAGCAACAAGTCTCTTACTAATGTTCAATTTCTTCATTCTCTCTCCTCCCATTCCTCTCCAGTTTGTAATTCATAGAGAGCTTCCAGTATTTCAGTTTGTTGAACAGTTTCCTGGTATTGAGCCTTGAGCATTTCCAAATCTGCAGAGATAACAGCAATTCTCTCAGTATTTTGTTCAATACTATCAGACTGGACTATCAGAGTTGATCTGTGTTCTTCTGCAGTAGAATTTAATGAGACAATATCTTTATCTGTTAGGATTCCCCATCCATAAGCTTTATAGGAGAAGATGAGGAGTGGGATAAGAAGTCCTGCAAGAACTATTCCTCCTATGGGAGTTGCCCAGAAGCAGAAGGATTTCCTCACTTTAACAGCCATTGAATCAGCTCCCTATTGTTCCAGGAGGGATGGGCTTTACTCCTCCAGGTCTGGGGTCTTTTATCCACTCAATAGGAAGACCACAATTGGGACAGATATCTTCAGGAAATGTTACTGTTCCATCACATTCAGGATATGGACAATCTTGTGGGACTGGGATGCACATGGAATCCTCCTTATGTTTTGACTCTCATGTAGACTTTCATTTCCCATTTGTATCCTATGCTGGTGACAATTCTCACTGTGATAATGTAATCAGTGAGATCATCATCCCCATCTTTAATAACTACAATCACATCAGTCCCTGAGATGGTTGAACTCTCAATAATATCAGATGTTGCATCTGTTCCAGCTTTATCAACAGCTGTCACAGTCTTTGATGCTATTGTCTCCCCAGTTGCAGTGACTTGATCTTCAAAGTCTGCAGTAAACCCAAATTGCTCATACTCTACTTTCTGGAAAATATTAGACATATCAGCCTCCCAGCTTAATGATATCATCTTTGAACACAAGAGACTGTGTTTCTTTCTTGAATGATGTTTGTATTTCTGATCTCTCAAAGACCAGAGATTGAGGATCCTTCTTGAAACTACAGAGAGAGCTGGTTGCTGGTGGAGCAGCCTGGAAAGCAGTCCATTCTGCTTCTCTATCTCCCAGACCTTCTTGAATAATTACCTTATAGATCCCTCCATCATAAAGATATGTTCTATCTCTGGCAATCTCCAAAGCTTCTGCTCCTCCTGAGAAACTTCCATATCCTCCCAGAGTTCTTGTTCTGTCTAAAACATTATCCACATATTGAGTATAGATTGCAGTTGTTCTGTTGAACTCAAGAAACACCAGATGAGCTTCCCCATCATCAACATCAGTTATTCCTGCTCCTAAATTCCTGAGAGTCCCATCACCTACAAAGGTGTGAATCTTCCCACCATTCACATAAGTAAGGAAGCCCAGATTACCACTTGCACTGAAATTATCATAAATACCAGCAGCTCCAGCATCAGATGTCTGAATCCAAAGAACTACAGAGAAATCTGCTGATCCTACAGCAGCCATTCCAGCCAAATAGGTTAGATATTCACCAGAATCAAAGTCAAGCATCTCTCCTTTATCAGAAGTCACAAAAGCAGGAGAACCAGTAACAGAAGGAGTGGTTGATGTTACTAGATCATCTGCTGATCCTGTTGTGAAATCTGCTTCAAAGAGTTTCGCCATTACTTATCCCTCATATTCGTGAACACCTATGAAGAAGTCTACTGTTCCTGTGTCTTGCCCATTCACCCAACATCTTGCCCAGCCTTTTACTGTTGTTCCTGCTCTTCCTGTCATAATGTCAACAGGAACCTGTTTTGCATCCTTCTGGGGTGTCACCATGAACTCTGTATAGTTACCAGCTAATACGGCAGCATCTGGATCTTCCCCTCCAGCAATCTGTATCCTTGTAATCTGCTTGTCTCTTTCAACATCAGTAATTAAGATTCTGTGAGCATCCCTCTTGACCATTCCTGGAGTTATTGGGAAATCAGCAGATCCTACTATCTGCAACCAAGCTCCCCAGGTATCATTTCCTGCATCCATTTGGAATGGAGTCATAGAATCTATATCAAATCTATGGGTTTCTCCTGATGGACTTGCAGCAAGTCCTATCCATCTTTCCCAGTTGTGAAGATGCTTTTCAATCTCATTCACTTTGTAAGCCAAGGAATCTTCAACTCCTAAAAGACCATTGACTTCCAGATCATCTATTTTAGCTTCTCCATCTGACTTAAATCCCAGTTCACTGCACATTACATATCTCCTAACAGTGTGAGTAGTAGTGTCTCATGAGTAATTGGGTTTGCAGCAACTTCAGATTTCACATAGATCTCAATGTAATCATACTTCTGGAGTTTGACAAAATTAGTAATTGAGATCCCTCCTATCTTATTTGCAGCCTGAAAATCATGAGGAGTCTCAGCTCCTGAAGCAAGAACTCCATTGATATAGAGTCCATACCAGACTCTTGCTACCTTTGAACTACTGAGATCACTTACTCCATTGAAGAGACAATAGACTCCATCCTGTCCAGTATAAGTAAGTTTTCCAGCTCCATCAAACTCAAATCCCTGATTACAATCTCCATCACTCCAGGCTCCTACAATCTTGTAGTATTGGTCAGCAGTTACACAATCTGTCACAAGAGAGGAAGTAAGATGATGGCAACCTTTATAGAGTCTTTTGCCGGTGAATCCTAAAGGCAACATATCAATCCTCCTTATCCCTTGAGGACAGAAGCTGTGATAGTTCCAGCAAGAGCAACAGCTGTCTCAGTTCCATTTCCTGTGTCAGAATCCATCCAGTCTGCAGCTCCTGCTCCAGAGATGTCAGTTCCTACTGTTCCTGTAGAAGTCTCTGTAACTGTGACAGCACTGGAAGCTGTAGTAATCCCAGAAGTGATGATGAAGTGGTCTGTACTCCACACAACAGTCTCAGTTCCACCAGTAGCAGTCCTGAGATCAGCCTGGAGGATAGTTGCAACTGCATCCATATCACCAGCTCCAGTGAAGTCTATTGCATCCACATTGTAAGCTGTTCCATCAATGGTGATCCTGAATGAAGCATCAGATACAGCAGCCCATGTTCCAAATGTTCCTTGAGCACTGGTTCCACCAGTCAGATAAGCAGCAGCAAGACCCACAGTTCCTGCTATTACCTGAGCTTGCACAAATGGAAGAAGACCAGTGCTAAACTCATAATACTTCTCAGAGAATGCTCCTGTTGTCCATAGAGTCTTCACAGAGAAAGCATCTATCTCAAATGGAGTATCACCTGAGTCCATCATTCCCATCACTCTGAGTGATACATTCTGGCTTGCATTCTCAGTAGCTTCTACCAGAATTCCCAGGACAGCTTTCCCATCCATATCTACATCACCCAGGGAAGCATAAGCAGCAGTGAGATCCTGTGCTGTTGCCAGAGCAACCAGAGTTCCTGTGAGGCTGGAAGATGGGAGTATAGCTAAAGCTCCATCTATGTTCTTAAAGTTCTCAGCTCCTCCAGCAGTTCCTATTCCACTGATAATCATGCTCTATTCTCCATTCTGTCTCTTTTACTTTGTTCCTTCTCCCAGGAGTCCTAAGAGCCTACTCATGGGATCAGTATTGTTTGAATCGAAAGCTACTACCTTTGCAGCTTCCCATCCTTGCATCTTGCTTATTCTTTCAATTGATTTAATGATATCATTATCTTTTGCAGGGAACTCCACATCTTTCTGAGAAACAACAGTCCCTTCCTCATCTTGCACAATAATAGTGACAACTCTGTTGTTTCTAATGATAGCAGAGAGCCTCATAAGGCTTTCAGATCTGGTGACAATGGCAGCAGTCACAGCCTGATCCCTGAGCTCTTGTATTCTTGCTGCTACCTTGCTTTTATTAAACATTCTGGAAGCATTCTCATGAACAGTCTTTCTTTTCCATTTCTTTGCAAATGGATAGACTGATAGGAAACATTCTGTATTGCTCATATTACCTTCAAAACACAACACAGCAAATTTCTCCTGTTTTGCAGTTAGTTTATCACTCATTCTTTTCAGCCTCTCTTCTCATATTGAAAACAGTATCCTGCTTTTATTGTTCAAACCTTAGAGGCTTCAACTTTGTCTTTACCTTCTCAATATCTGGGAAAGGAAGAGACTTCTTCACATAGTTGAGCTTCTGTGCTGCTGGGACATTGATTCTCAACCAGTTCTTGAGAGCATACTCAACAGCCAGGATATCAGGATTCAACTTGATCAGGAGCTTACTCTTCTCCTTGATAGGCTTCCAGCCTTTCCCCTTCAATTCAGCAGCAGTGAACTTCCCAGAGCTTACTTCATAAACACAGAAAGTCCTGTTTTCAGGAACAGAGTAGTATGCAGATACAAGATCCATATCAGTCCTCCTTAATTTCAGGGAATTGTCTTATACGCAAATATTCAGGGATCAGTGCTTTCTTTGTCATTTGCTTAAAGAAGAATGGAATCCCATTCTGGGAACATTGATCTTTGAGTTCTTCTGCCCAGGTTGGATCCAGCTGTCTTGCTCCTGAACCAGTCTCACCACCACAAATAACCCAATCAGGCATTACTCCTATGAAACAATGAT
>JAGLZG010000115.1 GCA_023131705.1 Nanobdellota archaeon | reverse complement strand
TTGCTTGGAAAGACATATCCAGCATATGGCGCAGATTCCGGAATACCAGAAAATGCTGGTATAATAAAGCTTGTTGAACAAGCTGATGGAAATGTTGCTTTAGTTGTTGCAGGATGGGAAGCTGCTGATACACAGAGAGCATCTAGAGTATTAGCTGAATCCAGTTCTTATGACCTGACCGGAGCAGAGGTTCAGATTACAGGAACAAGTATGACTGACATAACAGTCGGTGTACCAACAGTAGTAGCTGAAGAATAAAAAGGAATAATTCCTTTTTTCTTTTTTTTCTTTTTTTTAAATTTTAATTCTGATTTATAATAAGTATAATAAAAAGAAATTAACTAGAGAAATCTTTTTTCTATTTTTTTACAAGCCATACGACCATTACTATAATAAATATCAAAGCTATAGTTATGCCCATAACCAATAACGCTATAGTTGTTTTTTCTTTTGTTGCTGTATATTCTGTTGCCCCAGTTTGCTCTTCTTTAGGTTCTTCTTGCTTTACTATTTCTTCCTCATCTTCTTCCTCTTCATCACCCATATCAATTATCTCTACTGTTTTGCACTCTTTAACTATTATATCAACTATCTCCATATCATCCAGATGGTCTTCTTTATAGTATGTTTTTAGCTCAATAGGATAGATCCCTGGTTTAGTTCCTTCATTCACATTTATAATAACCTTTTTTGTATAGGTTTCCTCTTCATCAATCTCTATATTAGTATATCTTTGATTTAAACCAAGCTCTTTGTTTTTAACCTCTAAAACAACATCATTCTCACCATATTTTCCATTATTAGATATTAAAGCAAACATTTCAATAGAGCCTTTGCATTCTATTGTTGTTGCATTAATCTTTATAATTTTAGTATCTAATTCATGACTTTCATCCTCTATCATAAGATATATACTCCATTTAATCTCATGAACTATATTATCATCATCTATGCCTGTGATGGTTATATCAGCTGTTTTTATCAATTCTTCAGCCTTGGATGGTATTTTCAACTTTATTGTCTTTGTATTAAATTCACCAGGGTCTAAATCAAACTGGCTTGTTTCCTCTGTTAAGTTTTGCCCTTCTGTTATGCTATAAACTGTTACAATTATTTCTATATCATTTATATCAGTAGTTGTGCTTTTGCTAAAGCTATTTTTTAGCTCTATCTCAAACTCTACTTTATCCCCTGGCTTTATAAATTCATTATAAGTAGAACCATCTTTTATATTCCTTTGATAGTTTTCTCCTGAATCACTATATATTGTAAAAGAATTTATCTCAAGTTTGTTTTCCTGAGCAAAGATAACACTGGTTAAACCAATTAAAATTACTAAAAACAACATTAATTTAGTTATATTTGACATCCTTACTCCCTTAGAGTAATAAAAAGCCTCATTACTATATAAATTTTGCGGAAAATGGAGCGTTGCGAGGAAACCAGCAAACTTTAGCCCAGTTGTTTTAAGCTTAGGGCTTTGTGAAGCTTGGTAGCACAAGGTAGCATCTATCACCTCAATGTTTTGATAGACTATGGTTAGACGCTATTTATTAGGATTTCCAATTAGCCTTTTTTGAGTAGCACAAAAGATTTAAATAAAGAAGTTATAAATAAGTATATTATGGGTATCTTCAATAGATATAATACAAGAAAAAAGGGAACAGCAGAAGAAACAATTGATTTTGAAAAAGATATGAAAAGCATTATAGAGTTCTTAGCTGGTGTTGGAAAAGATATTAAGGAATTATATGATTTGTGCATAAAGGTTAGAAAAATAAGGCAAAAGGAACGTTCAGAAGTGGATGACAAAAAACAAAAAAAGCTTTTAACAGATGAAATAAATGCCTGGGATAAACTATTGGAAAGGTTTGTCATGTTTGACAGGGATACAGATGTAACAGGTGAAAGAATCAAGAATATTTCTAAAGTATTACAGGAAGAAGCACTAAAAATAAATCTCGACAAGGAAACAATAAAAAAAACCAGAACAAAAGATGAGTGGGTTTTTGACTGGTGAGTTCTGAAATTTTAGAAATGTCAGAAACTTTCCACCAGTTTTAAACTGGTGGCTGGAAGCCAATCACAATACAGGTGATAGAAAGTTTCTGAGCATGCTCAAAAACCACCCAGATTAATGGGATGGCTAACACGGCTTTGCCTTACATGCCACCCATCTATGATAGGTGGTTTTTGACAAAAAGAAAAAATAAATATTGCTATTTCTGCTCACGGAAATTCTATGAGGCTATTTAGAAGATAACTTGTTATTGACTTTTTTTCCAGTTTCGAATTTTTATGACATCTAAAAATCACTGGAGAGATGTCATAAAACGATACTTTTTTATATTGGTGTGCTTTTAAAAATATATTACTATGAAACTAAAAATAGCTTTTATTCATTATGTGGTTGGCACAAAAGGGGGTGTGAATTCTGTTATGTATGCCAATGCAAAGGCTTTACTTGACCTGCACAAAGATATTAATGTTTATTTTGTAGGCTCTATCAAAGGAAATCTTATTGAAGGCTATGGCAACAGGGTTAAATATATTGATTTTCCAGAACTTGATATTTCTGAGAGAATAGAAAGTGGTTTTGTAAAAAAAACTGTTTTTGATTATATGAGAGATGGGCTTGATATCTGTGAAAAACTGAATAGTTCCCTTAAAAAAATGGATGCAATTATCATAGAAAACCCAAATCTCGCTGCTAATCCTGCCGCGACTTATTCGTTTTATAGGTTAGCAAAGAGGTTATCACAACAAAATTCTAAAACAAAGGTTTTATTTAGAATCCATGATTTTGCAGAAGACAGAGATGTCAATTTTAATAATATATTGAAGTTTACAGGATCAGAACATTGCCCGTACTGGCACAAAATTCTGTTTCCAAAACTAAAAAACTTAAGATATATCATTATTAATTCTACTGACAGGAGGAGGCTCTGGAGTCATGGTATTATTAAAGACGAATCTGTTTTTTATATTCCAAATCCCATTAATGAATTATTAATAGAGGAGGATACTGAATTTTCTGAAAAATTGCGCAAAAAACTTATCAGAGACTATAAATTAAAAAATGATGTACGATTTATCTTTTATCCAGTCAGGATCGTCAAACGAAAAAATGTTGAAGAAGCAATTTTCCTTACTATGATGCTCTGCCATCTTTTGAGAAAGAACTACTGCTTAATCGTTAGTTTGAGAACTAATAAAAAAATAGATGATGCTTATACCAAAACGCTTGACAAATATGTAAAAAAATACAAACTTCCTGTTATCTTAGGCGTAAATGATTGTGTTGGGTTAATGAGAAAATTTACTAAATCAAAAAAACTAATTCATTTTGGTATTGGCGATGCTTATAACATTTCAGATTTTGCTATTAGTACAAGTATATTAGAAGGCTTTGGATTGGTCTTTATTGAATCATGGTTTTTCAATAAAGTAGTCATTGGAAGAGACCTGCCAGATGTTACTGAAGACTTTAAAAGCGCAGGAATTAATCTTCACAATCTTTATACAAATATTCTTGTTGATAATAAGGATTTTAAGGACTATACAACAGCGGAAAAATTTAATATTATTAACAGATTGTCAAATAATAAATTCCGGCAAAGCATTATAGAAGGAGAGAAAGAGGATTTTGCTGCAATAGTATCTGTGCTTGATGGGATAAAGAGCAAAAAACTAATCAACCATAACCGAAAAGCTGTCCTTCAAAATTACGGGCAAAGAAAAATAGCAAGAAAATTGGTAAACATCGCAAAAATGAAACTCTATTAGGCTCTGTATCCTAACACAGCATTTGCTACTTTCCTTTCTTCTGCTTTTGCAGTATAAGGATGCTCATTGAATTTGCTGTTGTATGGAGAAATATTTATTTGTTTTCCTTTTAACATTAAGGTAGCAGAACCTCCTGGGTCAAATCCCATTGCAAAATATGCATTATGCTTTAGCAAAATTCTTGCTATATCATGATATGTTGAACCCACACTTTCCCTTATTCTTCCGTTAATGGCAATTGCCAGTAACTTTCCTTCTTTTGTTATGCCTACTCCTATCTTTGGACCCCTTAAGTTTGTGTAGTCTAATCTATTTGCCTGTGTTCTTATTGAATTTTGTGTTGTCCATCCCTCTTCTTCCATGTCAATAGCTATTTTCCCTTCTTTAATCAGCAGAGGCCCGGCCTCAATAGCGGTTGTAATATCTTTATACCTGTCATCTTTAATCCTAAATTCAAGTAAGCAGCCTTCCTTGTAGTATTTTTTATATACCTTGTCAAAGAGCTGTTTTTTTATTGAAATAATTGGCCCTAAAGGAAGTACAGTATAAGGATTTCCTGTTTTATGGATCTTTGCTATTCTATCTCCTGCAAGCTGAAGAATTACCCTGCCTTTTGCGTTTATTACCTGCTGGTCGCATAATAAGTCATAGATTATTATATCACCCTTATTATTCTCATTGTTTATCATATCTTTAGTCCACTCGATAGAAGGGGATTTTTTATTTTTTATTTTTATTGAACATCCAAAATCAAGTTTGGTTCTTTTTATTATGACACTCCCTTGTTTAGTGACTGCAAAGACCGGCTTATTGTAAAGAGGCAGGCTTTTGACTTTATTTTTCTTGATTATCAGCCCCATGGGTGTCCCTATATATCTTTCAGGCAATCCTAATTTCCCAATAAGTTCTGGATTAAGGATATAGCCTCCATTCCAGGCTATATCAACATTTTTGCCAGTTCTCCGCTGCATTTTTTTTGCTAGTACAGTTACCTTTTCTGTTTTTGCTTCATTTCCTACAAGCTCAAATGCAAATTTTCTGCCCTGCACTTTTAGTGAAGGAATATCAACTAAAGCCAGCACACCATTGTAAGGATACCCATCTTTATATAAACCATTTATGGTTGTATAAGAGGCAATTGCATCATTGGCTTTATGAGAAAACATCCTTTCTATAGCTTCGGTTAAAGGAAAACCATATTTGTCCATATTTTCTTTTAAAAGTTTTAATACTTTGTTTTCATTATTATTGAACTTCCTTACTATTGATTTATATTTATCCGAAGTAAGTAGAGATGCCATCTTATGTGCTCTATAAAAAGGAACAGGGTAGGCATAACTGGTCCTAAATCCAGCAGGTACGAATTGGAAATAGGCTTTTTTTCTAGCAAACCCATTCAGCTTAGAAGCAAGTACCTCTTCTGTAACCCCAAAACGATAGCTTGGGAGGTCTATACAATCAAGCGTGAAAAAATTATGGCTTCCTTTAGCTGTAATTACACCCCCTTTGTTTTTTGCTTTTTTCAAAGTTTTTATTAATTTTTTGCTTGCCTGTTCAAAATTTACACCAAATGATTTTGAACCTGTTGGAATAATCTTAAATACGCCTTTTTTATAATATTTTAACAATAGGGGGAATTTAGGAAGAAGCCTTTTTATATCAGATACTGTTGTTTCATTGCCATACCTTTCTTCTTTTGCTGCAAATGTAACAGAAAATCCTTTTTCTTTTCTTTTGCTCCACTCTTTCAACAATTCTTCCCCAAGCACATTCATCTCAATAATAAGCTCTCCCAAACCACCTGGGAAATGTATGAGATGAGTTGGTTTTTTTAATACGTCTTCTATAAATCTGCTTCTATTATCAACAGAATATTCAAATTGTTTATCAAATGAGTGTTTCTTCAGCCTTCTGTATCTTAATTCCCTGTCTATACTAAATTGGACTGCCATTGAATTCAGGAGGTTTTTCCAATCTCCTTTAAATTTAGAAAGCATTAGCAGAATAGTGGATTCCACTTTTTCTCTTATGTGTTTATATGGATCAAATTTTCTCCCAAAAACATTCCCCATCATAATACAGATCACACCCATCAGTTCCTGTTCTGTAAGCCTCTTGTATGGATAATTAAGATTGTTTCTATGCCTGAATGCAAATGAATGATCAAAAACAATATCATCTTTTTTATCATAATAAGTGAATAATTCCCCCATACATTCGTAAAAGAAAACTTTTTTCTTAGCAGGTTTATTTTCCATGCACTTTGTGCAAAAGAAATACAGTCTCCCTTTTAATTCAGCTTCTTCTATCCTAAAATAACTCGGGTCTATTAATGATCTGAGATAATGCATAAACTGAAGATACCAATAACCAGGTATATATTTCCTATTTACTGCATAAACAATATCTTGCGGAACACTTTTTTTTGATTTAAAATACATTCTTAATGCTTTTTTTACAACTGCCAAGTTTTTAGGGTCTTTTGATGCAGAACACCAAAGGGCGTAATAAGCTTTTTCAAAGTCCTTTACAAGGTTGTCATAATGAAATCTTTTCTCTATCACTCTTCTATTATGTTTGATTACATCAGTTAGAATCCCCTTATCAAGCAAATACTGCACGATTCTTTCTGTAAATTCTTTAGTAATCGTACCTTCAGGAAATTCAATAATATTAATTCTTTTTGTTCTTGGAAGATGTTCACCAATCACCCTCTTAAAAACAGTGATCGGATAGTATCGTGATGCTATTATTCCTGTATGGGCTGCAGCTGCCTCCAATAATGGCAGGCCCCTCCCTTCTGTTTCGCTAGGCAACAGCGCAAAGTCGGATGCTTCATAGGTTTCAGAAATAGTAAGATCGCTTGACTTTAGATCAACATCAAAAGCTTTGTTTTTTATTGTCCCAAATGAGAATGCAACAAAGAGACGTTTTATAACCCAAGTCTTATGTTCTGTGTAAAGTTTCCTTATCTCTCTGAGAATATACTCAAAATAGCCAAGATTTCCTGCAGAGATAGGGCCGCTTATTAAAAGAATAATATTAATTTTTTTATTCTCTTTAAGATGACTGATGATTTTTTTTGAAGAAATCATTTTTTTAACCAATAATATATCTTTTTCTATTCTTTTTCTCTTTAGTATTCTGGTAGGCTGTAAAAATAAGACATTATCTTGACTAAAAATACCTTTTGAATACTTTTTGTCTATGCCAAATATAACAGGCAGTGCTTCTTTTGACTCAACAAACAAATCCCTGTTATTATTAAAGACACAACGATAGGTGTTTTTGTTAAACATCCTGTTTAATTTTTTTGTAATAGCTGTTTTTTCTTTAGTAGAGATATTTCGGTAGATTTCACTTTCAATTGATGTGGTAATCTCATCTGTATTGTTTGGATTAATGCCTATTTTTTTAATGAGCCTTTTTGTTTGAAGAATGTTTATATTTAGATGCATCCATTTGTCAGAAACCCAGGGATATATTTGCTCCTGCAATGAGAAGACTTCACCAATATCATAATTTCTAAAGAAATGGTCTCTAGACCCTCTTTTTTTTCTTTTGCTTCTTGGAGCACCCCCTTCCCAATAAAAGTCATGATTTGAATTTAATACAGGCATCCCTAATTTTTCGCTGATAATTATTACAGCTAAGGTTAAAGCAAAATTTCCAGGATTTGATGCTACATTAGTAACAAAGATATTAGTGATATTGTTCTTTTTGAAATATTTCAGCAGTTCTTTAATAATGGATAGTGTTTGATCCCAAATAGTTGTTATCAACTCATTATATGCTTTAGATCCCCTTTTTAGGTTGGTATGAAACAACTTCATGTAAGGAGGCCATTTTTCAAATCCATCTAATCCCTTTATATTATGCTTGATTATATCAGGCCCATTAAAATGCGTTTGTTTTGGATTTATGTGATCCTGAATCCAATGTATTTTTATTCCAGGGAAGAGTTTTTTTAAAACAATAGAATATTTTATATTTTCAATAGTTACGCCGTCTATTGAAAGATAATAGTTGATGAAAGCTGTACCTTTTGCTATATACTCTTTAAATTCTTCATAAGACTTAAACTGCTTGATGTTTTTATTGTTATCTTTTAATCTATCAAGAAACAAGCCTATATCAAACCATGTTTTAATTTCTTCTTTTTTAATGTCGTTTAAAAAATGATTGATATCAATCTGCATTTTTAGAGAGTAACAATAATTATATTCCCTCATCCACCTCATTATATCCTATTATTACGGGAATTGCTAAGTTATTTAAAGGTTTCTAAAGGGCAAAGATAGGCAATTCTTCAATATAATGCGCTTTTATCTTTTTTTAAATGTAGTTCTTTGATGAATAGGATGAATGCTTTTGCAAGTTTATCTTCTGTATTAAAAAGGAGAGAATGAACAGCAAATAAATCCCCTGCTTTTATATTAGTATAAAAATTCTTCTTATAATAATTATGTAGTTTTTCTTCTATTATCTTTCTTTTTTGCAATGTTTTTTTAGAAATGCATTCATCTTGAACACTCTTAAAGCTAAGTTTATAACTTGGGCCAAAAACCCATTTAAAAAGAGATTTTGCTCTTTTAATATGGAATTCACTTGTTACTATTAAAATCTTTTTTGCTCTCATTGGATCTATATGAACAACCCGTGAAAAATAGGCATTTTCAATTGTATCAGTAGACAAATCTTCTGTGAGAATATTATGCTCAGGAATTCCTTTTTTTACAAGATGCTGTTTCATCACACCTGCTTCACTAAATGAATAATTTTTAATTCCTTTGCCGCTCATTAAAAGCAAGTTGCTTACTCCTTTTCTATATAATTGATGAGTGTGCTCAAGCCTTTTTATAACCCTCAAAGGCAATCTTCTTTGAGAATCAATCCCTCCCCCTAAAATGATAATGATATCATATTGTTTATCCATTTTAAGTTTATTATTTTTTATAATATTTAGCAGCATTCTCGGGGCTTACTGAATTGATTGTTGTGTCAGAGCCTAGCTCAAAACCGCCCCATACAGCAATTCTTGGGCATATTTCAATATGAAAATGAAGGTTAGTTCCTTTAGGGGCATAGTGCAAACAGAAATTATAGTCAAGGTCTTTTATTTTAACTAATAGTTTTTTCATCATCTTTGCCATGTCCATTAACTGATCTTCGTTTAGTTCAACTATGCTTTTTATATGCTTTTTTGGAAAAACCCACGCCTCATAATTATATCTTGAAGCAAAAGGGCAGAATGCAATAAAGTTTTTGTTTTCTGAAATGAATCTTTTTGATTTTCTTTCAAGCTTTATTATTTTGCAGTATTCACATTTCTTTCCTTTTGTTGAATACCTTACTTCTTCCTCAATAAGCTTTGGAACTTTGTTATAGGCAGTAAGCTGAGTATGTGAGTGTATTAAAGAGGTTCCTGCCTGCCTTCCATGATTTTTGAAAACTAAAACATATTTTATTCCTTTTTTCCTTAACAAATCCTTTATTCTTAGTGAATAAACCTTAAGAATTTCTGCAATATGCTCCTCTCTTAAATCTGATAACTGCTTATTATGCTCAGGAGTCTCTGCAATAACTTCATGATAGCCATAAGCGTCTGCTTTTGTAAAATATTTTTTTGTTTTTATATCAGGCTTTCCTTTTTTTTCTATAAAGGGAAATTTGTTTGGGAACCACCTTACAAACCAGGAATTTTTATATTCTAATCTTCCAATTTCTTTAGGAGTTAGAGCTTCATTCCCTGGGCAGAAAGCACATATTTTAGATTCTTTTATTTGTTCCTCTTTTTTAAACTCCCTTGGCCTTGTTTTCCTTTTTTCTGCTATTATTACCCATCTGGGCAATATATAATCTTTACGAAGTTCTGGCATAAAAGTAATACTAAATCTTATG
>JAGLZG010000114.1 GCA_023131705.1 Nanobdellota archaeon | reverse complement strand
AAATGATTTATTGCTTTATTACACACCGCCGGAAGTTAATTCTGATTTTTATGCAAGAGGGGGAAAATTTTACTATAACCCTTATTTTATAATTGGAGTTATTCTTGTTATTATCCTTTTAGACCTGTTTATATTTATCATCCCGGCTTATATTAGAACAAAAGGAAACAGAGGGGGAAAATTTTTTAAAACTGTTATTCGCTCATCTCAACATAAAAAAGAAATTGAAGAAAAATCAAAATTAAGAGACTATATAGCAAAGTATCTAGGACAAGGGTATAATATTCAGCAAATCAGGCAGAGTTTAATAAATCAGGGCTATAATCCAAATGAAATAGATAAGACTATTAGTGAATCAAATAGCATAAAATAAAGCAAATTTTTTAAATACATTCTTATTCTATGTGTTTGTTAGTAAATATTAGAAGGTTTATAAGGAAGGAAGGACGAACTTAAGAATATCTGGCAATTTCGTGATGTAAACCAGTTTCGGGATAACAGAATATAAATCCAAACAGAAAGCTTTATAAAATGCCATAAAATTCCATATACTAATATGACAGAAGAATTAGTATGCATATCTTGCAAAAAAAAGATAACAAATATGGCAGGAACAGTTAGATTTATGTGTCCTGGCTGCTTAAAATACAAGATAATCAGATGTAAGAATTGCAGGGAAAAAGCAGTAAAATATAAATGTCCTTCTTGTAATTTTGTAGGCCCTAATTAAAAATGGCAAATGTAATAGCAACAATAAAAATAATGCCTGAATCACCAGAAATAGACTTAGATAGCATAGAAGAGTCTGCTAAAAAGCTGATTGCAGAGTTTGCTGGTGAAGGCGAAACAAAAACAGAACAGGAGCCTATTGCATTTGGATTAAAAGCTTTGAAAATAACCTTTGTCATGGATGAAGCAAAAGGAAGCCCAGACCCTCTGGCAGATAAGATTAAAGGCATTGAAGGTGTTAATTCTGCTGAAGTTGTTGATGTTAGAAGGGCTATTGGGTAGATTCTTTGTATAAACTATAAAATAGTTAATTTTTTATATACTCTTTCTATTCCTTATAGTATACATGGTAAAAGAAAATTATTTTGATTTAGATGCTTATACAAAATTATTATTTTGGGCTATATTACTACTCTTAATAATATCTATTGTTACCAACCTATTTTCCCCTTATCTAGAATTTATTCAGCCATATAATATTGATATTGTAACAATTTATATTATTCTTTTATTGATATTTATGCCATTAACAAAAAGAATAATCAGTATAAAATATAGAGAATATGAGATTAGATTTAAAGAGGAAAAGAAAAAGAAAGAACTTCAAAGATTTAATAGGGAATTAGAACCTATGATGGGAGAAAATGAACAAAAATTAGAAGATAATAAACTAAAATTTATAATGGATAATAAACAATATTTTGAAGGATTTGGATACTATTATTATAAACTTGAAGAAACCATAAAAGGGATATTGGAAAAAAATAAAATAATTTTTAAAGAAAAGACAGGTTTAAGTCATTTGTTAAGGATAGCAAGTCTTAAAAATTTAATTGATTCAATGTCTCAAAAAAGGTTAGCTTTGTTTATCGAAGCAAGAAACAAGTTTGTTCATGCTAGTGGAAAATTAGATTTAAATGAAGATCAAATTAGAAATATTTTAATATTAGCATCACATACTTTAGAAGAATTAGGAGGGAGGCTAAATGGATAACCAAGAAATTAGGTTGAAAATTTTAGAAAAGTTATATGGATATGCAATAGAAAATGCTAGGGGATATATAACTAAAGAAGTTTTATTAAATGACTTGGGGATAGATGAGAGTTCTTTGAATTTTAATATAAAATATCTTGAAGATAAATCCTTAGTAAAATTGGAGAAATTTTTAGGGGGGGGGTTTTTAGCACAAATTACAGTATATGGAATAGATTCAGTAGAAAACTAAAAATATGTCTTTTTGTCATTGAAAAATGTATAATATGTTTCCTTCATATCATCTTTTACCAAAGAATCTTTGAAAACCATGAAAAATACCTGCAATTAATTTAACATAACCCTTAGGAAATCTATCTTGTCCCCAAAATATAATTTTAGAGAACATACTCATTTTCTTCTCATCATTATATATATCTTGCCAAAAATCAAAGTCAATATTTCGTTTTGTGATTTTCAAATTTGAATCAAAAGAAAGTAAATGCATTCGGATGTCATAACCATCCTTATAAGAAATGATTTCAATGTTCCACTTCCCTAAATCAAAAACTTTATTATACTCTGATACAAATGTAATTATCTTTTCAATATGGTCTCTTGGTCTTACTATAAATTGACTTACTTTATTTCCATTAGACAAATTATTCCATTTTAAAACTATTCTCTCCCTTCCATTTTTCAATACAACCATTAAGTAGGACACTGAAGAAGATTTAGCACCATCATTTTGGAATATTAATGGTAACTTAAATTTCAATATTTTGTTTTTATGGTCATTTATTAGAGAATAGTATTTGGGATGACTTAATGTAATATTCCCCCCTTTTAAAAATTGATTCCATAATATTAAAAACGTAATTATGACACCTATAATAGCAAATAACTCTGTTGGAGTATATACTCTGAAGTTATCATCTATCCAATTTCTCTGATTTAAACTTCTTCCATTAATAATTATAGACTCTTTATTTTTTGGATATATAAATAATCGGTGTATCCCAGCATCAACTACATGTATCTTCGGACTTTTACATGATGTAGTTTTATTTACTTTTAAACTATTGATAACACAAGTAAGATTAATTAGAGCTTCTTTAGTTTTACAATTTTCTATCTCAAAAATTAGTGAAAAAGAAGAAATATTATTCAAACCAACATTCTTTATAACCCATTTATATTCTAAAGATTGACCATCAAGAAAAGGTCTACTTATTTTTTTACTTGTAATTGATAAGTTAGTTATCGCATATGTATTTAAGGAAAAAATAAATAGCAGTAAAAGAAAAAGAATTAATATGCATGTTTTTTTATAATTAATTATTTTTTGCATTAATATGTTGATATTGTTTTCTTATATAAATGTTTCTCACTAAGACACAGAACCACCAAATTTTGATTTAGCCCATAACCTTAACCAACCCAACAAACTCTTTCTCTTTAACATCACTCCTGACAGAATTCTCCCTGAAATGTGTTGGGCTTGCTTTAAACCCTTTCTTCTTTATCTTAGCAATCAGTTCATCCTGTTTAGGCAAGACCTTTATCTTGTATTTCTTAGCCAGCTTTGTAATATCATAAAAACCAACCACATCTATCCTTGATTCCTCTTTAATAATCCTTAATATCTTTTTATTTTCCTCAATATCATTCTTTTTTTCCATTAGATTAACTAATCTTTTATCCCACAACCCTCCCAGCCATAAAGGTCCTGCATTATCAAACATTCCATGCTGTTCAAGAACAGAATCTGCCTTTTTCCTGCCCTTTTCACACCTGAAAAAAACCCTGAAATAATGGTCTTTAAAATAAGAAAATATTGGAATAAGCGCTTTTTCATACTGCGCGCCAATTAATTGTATCTTTCTGATTAAAATCCTTAAGCCAATCTCATGCATTAACTCATTCTTTAAAGGAACTGCCCAATACTTTCTTAAACAGGTTTTAATATAGGTTCCTGTCAAAGCAGCGGTATCTGTTGCTGTAACAGCTAATATTCCTTCTCTGCTAATTCTCCTGACAGAAGAATCTAAATAAGGGTTAGGGCTTCCAAAAGGATCAATATCAATATAATCAAAACCATGTGATTCAAGCAAAAACAAATTAGCGTCTTTATTTTCAACTATAATTTTCTTGTTAAGCTTTATCTTATTCAGCTTTAAATTCTTTTTAATGGAATTAACAGCCTTTTTATCATAATCATTAAATCTTATTGATTTTATCTTGCCTTTTCTCAATTCCAACAAAAACCTTACACCCCTGATTCCAGAGCCAGCCAAAGGCAATCCTATCTGTAAATTCCTTTTGTCAATGCAATTCAATAATAAAACAGAAATATCCCTGTTAAACTTCATAACAGGATTATAAAACACATCCATCTTCTTAGACACAATCTTCTCTGTCTTGACATCCAATACAGCTTTGCCTTCTTTAATCATAAAGAATAAAAAAAGAAAAAGACTTTATAAATCTATTCTATAAATACATATCTGTATTTAACAGACCTATGCTTATCATTGCTTGCCACTACCCTTACAAGATGTTCCCCTTTAGGCAGTCTGTCCCATAGCATTATCTTTTCATAGTTTTCTCCATCATCAATATCAAAGGTATTGCTTCTTATAATCTCTCCAATCTCAGGCATATAAGCAATTACCCTTACGTCATCTATATCATTGCTTCCACTATTCATAATGCTTGCAAACATCTCTAAACCATCATCAATAGCTAAAAATCTTACCTTGCTTAAGCCAAACACAGCTAACAGCAACACAACAAACAAAAATATCTGCTTACCTTTCATTTTATATTCCTCCGAGTTTATGAGGAGGTACCAGAAACCTCAAGCTCTGCTTGATGTCTCAGAAATCAAAGATTTCTGATGATCCTCAAAAAGCTTTGCTTTTCTCAGTACCTTCCTTTGATAATTGTTGCTCCAATTGCAAACACAATTAATCCTAAAACAATTATGCTTAGGATTATTAATAGCATTGTATATTCAAAGCTGTCTGTAAATTTATCAACTGTTGTTGCCCCCCCTGTAACTTTAGTCGGTGTTGAAACTGGTTGAGCACTTGTTGTTTTAATAACAATATCTTCTTCCTTTTCTTCACTTGTTATAGCTGTTTTTTTGCATGTTCCTTTGGTCAGTTCAAGGATTCTTGTTTCAACCCCATCATCATATTCTGCTTTGATTGTTATTGAATAAGTTCCTTTAGCTAAATCACTCGGAGCAGCAAAAGCATAACTTAATGATTTTTTATAATCATCTTCATCATAAGCCTCTAACTCAAACTCCTCTGATTTGCTTATGCCTAATTCATCACTGGTTACTGTTAATCTGACATCCTCATCTTTTTTGCCAATATTTTTTATACCCATAGTAATATCAAAACTATTAGAGCACTGTATTATTGAAGGGCTTATTGTTGCTGAATATATCTCTACATCATGCTTTTCTCTCTCAATTTTAATGGTTTGTGAATCATCAACATCGCACTGCTCTATTCCATCATCATCTTCTCCGCAGGCTTCAACATAAATAGTGTATTTATCATTGTCCTTGGCATTTGCAGGCATCTTAAAGGTAAATGTAAATTCTTCGTCATCACCATCATCCAGGTCAAACTCTAAATCATCTTCAAGATCATCATCATATTCATCCTCAACAACATCCCCATCTTCATCCAGTAATTTTACTTCAAGCTCAATATCTTCAATATCCAGCTCACCATTATTTTCTATTTCAATTGTTATTTCTACCATTTCATCTGGTTTTAGTTCATCCTCGTTTACATCTACATCATCTATTTCCAGGACTTTGCCTAGTATGCTTTCTGCCACTTCTATATCAAATGATTGTGTATCACTTAAGCTGCCATCTGAAACCACTACAACAACACTGAAGTTGCCATCAGAGCCGGGAGTCCATGTAATCAATCCTGAATTTGAGTTAATTGACATGCCGCTTGGGTTTGTTGTCAATGAATATGTTAATGTGTCATTATCAGGATCATTAGCATCAACATCATATTCATAGCTTTCATCCTCTTCTGCTGTTGTTACAGCTGTTGATGTTATTACAGGCGCTTGGTTAGATGGTGGATCTACAAAAAACATGCTGAAATGAGCTGCTCTAAACCTAAGTGTTCCTCCTGAATAGCTTATGTTTGTGCATATATCAGAAGGGCATTCTGTTGTTCCAGATACAGAAAATCCGCTGTTATAATAAATAGTTGGTGTAGTTGAGAATGACAAACCACGCATAGTTATAATAGATGATCTATTTAATTGAGGATATTTTGAACTGTCAATTCCCATAGCACCATTGCTTATATTTACATAACTGTCTAAATCAACAACATCACTTAAATCTAAAATATTATCCCCAAAATCAATTGAGCCATAACTTGTATGATTGATGGTTACATTTGCTGCATTATCAAGCTGAGACTCATTAAATGCTGTTATAGTCCCGTTATATGATGTTGTTATTGGCAAATTGCTTGCAGTTAATTTCCATTCTTGTTCTGTGCTGTTTCCACTACTGTCATTTACAAATACAGTTATATTGTAATCAGCCGTGCTTAAAGCACTAATAGTCATTGAATCACTGCTGGTTGCATTTACTGTTCCATTAATATACCATGTCACGCTTAAACTATCTCCTGCATCAACATCTGATTTTGTGATATTAAATGTTATAGATTCTGTAAGGTCTGCTATTTTTGGGTTAAGGTTTGTTGGATAGTAAGCTGTAATAACTGGCGCATCATTTGTATTATTCACACTAATCACCACTAATTGTGAATCTGTTAAAGAGCTGTTATCAGTCACAGTAAAATTAATAGTATTATTTCCAACATAGTCATTTGTTGGTGTCCATGTAACAGTTGCTGATGTGTTACTTACCTTAGTTATATTTACATTAGAATTATTTGAGGAATAACTTAAACTGTCTCCATAATCTAAATCAGCATCCGACGCTGTTATATTGAATGTTAAAGTTGAATCTTCTAAAACAGATTGATCACTAATTGTGCCTAAAACAGGAGCATCATTTGAATTGCTTATTGTTAGTGTGATAATCTCGCTGTCTTCTGCTCCGGATGTGTCATTCACTGAAATATTAATTGAATAATTTCCTATTTGCGCTGTTGTTGGAGTAAAATTGATTAAGCCTGTTGATGAAGTTATATTGAATAAAGTGCTGTTATCCTTAAATGTTAAATTATCCCCTGCATCAACATCAGTTGCATTTACATCATAGCTAAATGCTGTTCCTTCATAAGCTGCTAAAGCCCCAATTGAAGTTAAAACAGGAGCGTCATTTATATTGTTAACTGTGATTATAATTATTTTTGAGTCACTTAAAGTTCCATCTGTTACTGTAAAGTTTACAGAATTATTTCCAACATAGTCATTTGTTGGTGTCCATGTAACAGTTGCTAATGTATTGTTTATTCTTGTTATATTAATTACGCTTAAATTAGAGCTGTAACTTAAATTATCTCCATAAATCAAGTCATCATCTGTTGCTGTTATATTAAATACTAATGTAGAATTTTCATTTACTATCTGGTTATTTATTGCAGTCAAAACAGGAGCCCTGTCTGTGTTTGTTACAGTAACGTTCCATATTGGTGGATTTGAAACAGTATTTGAGTTATTGTCTGTTACATTAACTGTTATGATATGTATTCCAGAATCATTAAATCCAGGGTTATAAGTGAAATTATTTCCATTTGTCTGGTTAACAATGCCATCTATATTCCATGTGTAATTTAATGGTCCGCCATCAGGATCAGTTGCATTCACTGAAAAGTTTAATGATGAATTTTCTGCAACACTCGGAGTTAAATCAGTTGGCGTATAATTGTTTATTATAGGGGAACTGTCAAATGTTATATTAAAGCTGTATATTGAGGAGTTTCCAGAATAATTAACAGCATCATAGGCATTTACCCTCCAGTAATATTTTGTTTTATTGTTTAAATTAGTTAAAGTATAATGGGTATTTGTGGTGTTTGCATATAAAATTAAATTAGTGCTGTTAGCAAAATACAGGTAAGAGGTAATTGTATCATTATCAGCATCAATTGTTGACCAGTTTAATGTTATTTGCCCTGTTGCTGAATATACTATTGTATCATTATCAGGATAAACTAATGTTGGTATGGTTGGCAAATCATTTATATTGGTTACATTTAAAGTAACATTATTGCTTGCTGTTATATTCCCTGAAGTGTCATTTGCATAGAAAACAATATAATTAATGCCAGAGAAATTTGCATCTGGCGCAAAAGTAACTATTGAATTGGTATTATTTATAGAGACAGTTACATTTGTTGCATTTGTTGATGTATAAGTTAAATTATCTCCATCAATGCTTCTGAAATACAATGAAAGGTTTAATGTTGTTGTTGCATCTTCACTCCAGTTTATTGTTGGTATATTGTTATAGAGATGTGGAACGCTGTCTGTGTTATTAATAGTGACATTTATCTCGGTTGTGTTGGTATTATTTGACATATCATACACAATTGCTTTAATTGGATAGATATTATCAGTTAGCTCAGATGTATTCCAATCATATGAATAAGGCATTGTATTGGTTGTATTCTTAAGTACACTATCAACATAAAACTGGACCAAGGAAATTCCATTACTATCATTTGCACTTACATTAAAATCAGTAATCCCTGAAACATAAGCATCTGGTGATGGGTAACTGATTGAAGCAGAAGGATTAGTTTTATCAAGAATCAATGTCATATTGCTTACATTGCTTGTACCATTTTGCGGAGTGATATTTATAATTAAATCATAGCTGCCTTCCTGCCAGTAGGCTTTATGATAAATGCTAAAGTTACCTCTGGTTTGTTTAGTTACAGAAACTGAAGAAGGATTAGAGCTATTCCATATCCCCCCGTAAGTTCTGATAGTTCCACTGTATAATAAGGTATATATATTGTCAATATTGCCGGTATTATTAATATAAACTGTTCCTATTAACCCACTCTGATCTGTTTTATGATATGTTGTAGTTGAACTAGGACTTGCTCTCCAGCTGTTATCTAAAGGCACAGTTACAGTTAAAACTACTGTCTTAGTTACTGCACTTGCAGCAGAAATATTGAACACACCCGTATAATTTGCAGGAGGAGTTCCTTTTGGCACAGAGATATTTACACTAAAGTTATTATTGGAATTGGCAGATATACTTGTGAAATTAGCAGGCGAGTAATTCAACCATGATGCTGGTAAGCTTCCTGCTGTATAATTTATAGTAACATTATCAAGATTGCTGTTTCCACTGGAATTAATCTTTATATTGACTAATCCATTAGAGTCATGGTTAATTGTAGTTGAGCTTGTGTTATCAACTGTAATAACAGGATTAGCATTGATTATTACACTACTTGTATCTATATAAGACACATTTGTTAAATCATTATTTGTCCAGTTAAATTTCCAGTCTATGTGATATGTTCCTGCAGATGTTCCACCTTTTATTGTTATATCGAATGTTTTTGTGCATGAAGAACCTGCTGATATTATTCCACAACTTTGGGGAGATGTTAATGTGTTTGCAAAATTCGATTCAAATGAACTGACCTTAATATAAGCATCATACATATGAGCAGAAACCGACCCTGTATTATTTAATGTTACATTAATCTGTATTGTATAATCATTCTGTGTTAAATTTGTTATTGTTTTTGTTTCTATTGTTGAACAATGAGTTGTTGTTGCATCAGCTAATGTTGTTAGAGCAGAATTTGTATACCATGGATAATAAAGAACATTAGATGTTATATTATCACCTAAACCAAGAGCTACTCCTCCAGGTCCGCTTGGATCACCCCACCAGTTGTTTTCTGCATTGATTTGAGCAGGGAAATCATTTTTTAATCCATAATCTGCATTACCATAGATGCTGTTGTAATTTATTAGCAAGGTTGAGGCATCAGTTGCACTTGTAATCCATATACCTGCTGATCCTTCATACTTATTGTCATTGGTATCGTCGTTATTATAAATATCATTGCCTGTAACTGTTACATTGTCGCTATCACGGATTAGTAGCCCGATGGCATCACAATTATATATCTTATTATTCGTAACATATGAATTGTCAGCGAGATAAAGATACAATGCTCCGTTTTCGCTATCACAATCATAGATAGTATTGTTATCTACTGTGACACCACTAGCGTAGATGGTTATACCATCTTCAGCTACATCATGAACCACATTATCTTTCACTATCCCGCCAGTACTGCCATCACCAGAATCTCCTAATTTTATCCCATCATTATTGTAAACATCATAAATGAGGTTTCCTATAATATCTATATTCGTTGCATCATAGCAGTAAATAGCTGCATTCTCACTATAAATGTCATGTGCTTCATTATATCTAATTACAGAATTGCTTGCTGCTGCTATGTTAAAAGCGTCTTGGATAATGTTATAAGCATAATTATATTGTATAATTACATTATCAGAATATTTTATCTGTATTCCTTCATCTCCGCTTGATTCCAAATCGTCATATAAAATATTATATTGGAATAACAAATTATTAGCAGAGCCAGATTCTTCAACCATATCACCAGTCCCGCCAGTTATTGTAAATCCATTGATTTCAACATCATCTGCAGAAATGATAAATACAGCACTACATAATTCATTACCGTCAACAACTGATTCATCTCCAGTTCTTCCACCTTGGCTTGGCCTTGGGTCAACATTTGCCTGCGCACCAAGTAATGTAAGAGATTTATCAACAGTTATTGAGCACTCATTGTAAGTTCCTGCAGCAACATTAATAGTATCACCTGGGCTTGCAGCATCAATTGCATCTTGAATTGTTGTAAAATCACAAAGAAAAGAATTGTTGCAGACTGTCTTGTTTGCCTTGTGCTCTGTTGAATTATACGAGTTTTGAGGCTCTGGTGCTGTCCTGTTTACAAAATCAGCGGAATTATTATCTGTGTCCCAACCATTTCCTTCTAATTCGTTATGTATAAAACTTGATTTTCTTTCTATGCTTCCATTTGTTGGTGGGTTTGAAGTTGGTGAGGTTTCATTATCAGCGTTACCAAAACCAACTTTATCAATAATTGTAGTACCAGAATCGTTATAGAGTATTACTGTATTATCATCTGCAATATGTTGAGTTGTTGAGTAATTAGCATCTGCAGTTACATTGCTATCATACTCTATTGATGCTATTAAAAAATAACCATGAGATTGTATTGAAACATTTGGAAATGTTGTCAAGAGATTGTATAGACTACCACCTGAAGTTTTTCTACTTAATCTCCAAGCATATAAAGAAATATTAGCTGATGTGGGATTATAAAGTTCGATAAACTCGTCATCAGTTATTCCACCAGCGGTTTGTATTTCACTAATAACAACATGATCAGCTATAGAAGAAGCATAAACTGAATATGAGGATAAACATAAAATAAGTATGAATAGAACACTAAATAACCTTTTTTTAATATTCATGATAACCCCCGATTTATATTTGTTACTTTAAAATACTAAAAAAATAAATCCATATATAAGTATTATCATACTACAATATATATAATAGAGTATATATATTAAATAAAAAAACCTTTTTAAAACACGTCACAACCTTGGGACAAAACAATATATCAATATAACAACCTTTAAAAACATAATAAAAATTACTATTTACATACTAAAATGAAAAGCATAAGAAGCCCTATATGCACAATGATGGGGCATGTGGATCATGGAAAATCATCTATACTGGATAACATTAGAAATACCGCTATTGTCAGGACAGAGGCAGGGGCTATAACACAGGCAATCGGTGCTTCAATTGTTCCTTTGGAAACAATAAAGAATATCTGCGGTGATTTATTAAAAACACTAAACAT
>JAGLZG010000113.1 GCA_023131705.1 Nanobdellota archaeon | reverse complement strand
CCTGTGATTATTGGAGAGTATTGGGTAGATTAACTGGATAGTTATGCCAGAATAAGAAATTCTATAGCAAAAATTACAGAATTTGCCTCATGAGCAAATGCAGGAATGAGGTGGCATTCACCCCACAAATTAAGTTTGTGGGTATTCTGCCTAAACTTTTATAACATTTTTTCTTAGAATTTGCGCCCTATATGGGTTAAAAGTACCACTTTTAAAACATTTTATTCCACCAATCTGTGATGGGTGGTTGAACATGGAATAAAATGTGCTCAAGAGCGAACCGACCGAGCCCGCAGGGCGAGAATGCCATCGGTTTCTAACCGATGGTGTCGGTGAGCTGTTGACATACTCTCCCTGCAAATAATACAATGGTTTCTATGACCTCGAAAAGAGAGTTTTTATATTTTTAATGCCCCTTATATTTCTTAATTGCTCTGAAATAAACATTTTTAATTTATTCTTGTTGTCTGTTATAACTCTCACACCCACACCATAACCCCTGTCATCAATTTTATCAATTACCCCATCATATTCTGATAGTTTCTTCTCTACATCCCTTTTTAAAGAATTCTCTGTATTTATTAATAAATAAGACATCATTTTATTCTGCCTCTTCCCATCCTTTCATAAATGCTTCTTCAATAGGAGATAACTCACCATTTTCTAATAACTCTTCCCTATCTCCTTCAGAATAAAAATCTCTATCTGATTCATCATCCCAACCAGACCGTATTATTCTAATTTTTTTCATTTTCACTACCTCCTACACCCTTAAACTATAAATATACACTTTTTTACCCAATTTCCCCCATCTACTTTAGGATATATAATTCCGTAAATATTACGGTATAACTCTATAATGAATTATCTTTTATATAATTTATGCTTAAATTTTATAAAATTTATATAAATCGGTTAAATTATATAAAATAGAAAAATTTATATAGTCCATCAATATATTCTTATAAACATTATAAAAATTATAAATATGGGGGCATATTAAATGTCCTTAGAAATCATAGATTTCTGGGGCATTTAAAACTCCTGGGAGTCGTTTTAAATGAAAAGAAAAGTTATCCAGATAGCTAACTCTACTCAACTTATCTCTTTACCTAGGAAATGGGCTGTTAAACATGGTATAAAAAAAGGTGATGAAATAGATGTAGAAGAGCAGGGGAATAAACTAATAATAGATACTGAAAAAGGTGTTGATTTAGAAAGAATTGAACTTGATATTACAGGGTTAGATAGATCCTCTATTATGTATTACATGCGTTCTGCTTATAGAAAAGGTTACGATGAGATAGCAATAAAATTTGATGACCCTTTAACTACGCATTTCAGACTTAATAAAAAGCTGAAAGTACTATCAATAATACATACAGAAGTAAATAGGTTAGTTGGTGTTGAAATTATAAAACAAACAGAAAATTTTTGTTTAATAAAAGACATATCTCAAAGCTCAATAAAAGAATTTGATAATGTTCTTAGAAGAATCTTTTTGCTTTTAAAAGACACAAATAATGATTTAATGAATGGCCTTAAAAAAAGAGATTTTGTTTTAGCAGAAACAATAGAGGAAAAACACGATACAATAACAAAATTTGTAAGTTACTGTTTGAGATTATTAAATAAATATGGCTATGAAGATTCTAAAAAAACAGCTATTCTTTACCATACAATAGCAAGCCTCGACAAAATAACAGACATAATGAAATATGTTGCTAGAGATACTTTAATATATAAACCAACATTAAAAAAAGAAAGCAAAGCAACATTAGACCTTATAAATAATTCAATGGAAAGTTATTTTGATTTATTTTATAAATTTGAAAAAAATAAAATTATGGATTTTACAAGAAATAGAGACCAAGCAATAAAAATGATAAAATCAAGTTCTAAAAAAATATCTTCAGAAGAAGTCAGATTGCTTAACACCATGGGAGGTAGTTTAGAGATACTGCTTGACTTAGTAGAAGCACGAATGAGTTTAGAGCATTAATAGTTAGTATATGGAAGTCTAGTATTACTTATAATTTGTTTTCTTCTATCCCAAACTTTTTGAGCTTCATCATGTTCTAGGACTTGTACTCTTTTTGGGTTCTCTCCATTAATTATACCCTCAATTGTTAGTGTATGTAAAGGTGATGCTCTTGTAGATAAAGAAACTGGATCATATGTCGCTGAAAAAGATAGGTAAAAATTTGTATAAGCATCAGGCATTCTTGTAAAACTCATTGGAGAAGAATCTACAGGATCTGTTAAATCATATCTGTATTGCGGCAAACCCAATGACATTTCAAACAAATCTGATAAAATTACCTTTATCTCTTTCATCGGTGCTTTTGATTTTTCCTCAGGCTGCGGTATATATATAGACAATACACCATAACATGGAACTGCATCAATAACAGGAGGGATTATGTCTTTTAAATTTTTTAAAGTTTTACCGCTCCTAGAACTATAATTTTTTAATAATTCATCATCAAACTTAAAACTCGCTTTTTTAGGATTTTTTAATAAATCTTCTAAAGAAACACCGACTAATTTGTTCACTAATGATTTTATATAAGTTTCTCTGAAATCACTATTATTCAAATTTCTATATTCAGGATTTCTTTCTAATTTTAATGTTTCTACTGACCTATTAACTAAATGTGTTAACACTTCCTCAAAATGGAGATTATTAATATTGTGGTTTGATAAGATATGCCTAAATTCATCCCTTCTACTCATAAAAGAAGATGTCTCTTCCCTTAAGGCACCTATTTGTTTATTTATATCATGTCTTTCTTCATCATTTTTTGAGTTTTCTAATCTTTCCACAAGACGTTGCATTGTATCTTCTATATCTGAATATAACATCATAGAGATATTAGAAATCTTATTATGAATTAAATAATTTTTTAAAGTAAACAGACCACCCAAATCACGAATTACAATTACACCTGTTTCCCCATTTGCAATCTCTAATAAATTCCCACTCACACCATACATATCACCGCCACGTTCATAATTTGCTATAATTTCCTTTTTTTCAATTGCTTTAATAAAATTCTCATTACTGTAAAACTTATATTCAACCCCATCTATTTCACCATACCTTAATGCTCTAGTAGTCCCCCTCATTATAGATCTAGCTGATAACCCACAATCATTCAATTTAGGAACTAATTTAGTAAAAAATTTACTTTTACCAGCAGCTGTCGGACCTGTTATAACAATTATATTAGATTCTTTATTAACAATATGCTCTAACTCCTCATCACCATTGCCTTTGTTATTAACCATTTTTCATCATATCCTATCAAATACCTCACCTCTCTTTTCAAAAGAACCAACAATTTTTATATTTTTTATATAATCTATATATAGTAAGATCTATATTTAAATCTTTTGTTAGTTCTTATTTAATTTTTTAACCTCATTATAATCAAACCTATACTTGCATCTGGGGCAGGATTTAGGATTATCTACTCTGGTTTCCCATTCATAATCACATTTTTCACATATCAATTTGGTTATCCCCACAACATCTTAATATAAAAATGTATCTGATAATAATAATAGTAATGAATTAAGTAATAAATCAACTTTATTTATAAATCTTTCTATTATTGCTTATTTTTAAGTAGTAACAATGACAGGATTATTTATTATCATTAAGTTCACAGCAAACTTTAAATACTCTCGTCTATACCACCATATTATGCCCAAAAAAATACAGTTTTTCCCAATAGACATAACATACAAGGTAATTAATGAAAAACCGGTTATATATCTGTTTGGAAGGACATCAAAAGGAGAGCATATAACTGTAATAGACTCAACCCTTGAGCCTTATTTCTATGTTATTCCTAAAAAAGGGGAAAAATTAAATGATAAAATAGAAAAAATAAAGGTAGAAGTAAAGGACAAAACAGCAATAGTAACAAAAACAGAGAACATAAAAAAGAGTTATATGGGCAGGGAAGTTAATGTAATAAAGGTCTATACAAGGCTTCCAAGAGATGTTCCTGTTATAAGGAATGTTGTTAAGGACTGGGATATGGTGGAAAGCACAAATGAATATGATATTCACTTTGTAAGAAGATATCTTGTTGATAAGGGAATAACACCCATGACACTGGTTGAGGCAGAGGGGGATTTTGTAAAGCAAAAAATAAAAACAAATGTTTTTGAGGCAAAAAAAATAAAGCAGTTTAGTGACGCAACACTGACAGCACCAAAAATATTGGCATTTGATATAGAAACATATAATCCTTCTGGCAAAAGCATTAATTTTGAAAAAAACCCTATAATAATGCTCTCTTTTTATGGCAATAAGTTCAAAAAAGTTATAACATGGAAAAGATTCAAGACAAAAGAGGATTACATAGAGTTTGTTGAAAGCGAGGCAGAGCTTATAGAAAAATTTAAGGAAACAATAGAGCACTTCAGGCCGGATATAATTGCAGGATACTTTTCAGATGAGTTTGATTTGCCTTACATACAAAAAAGAGCAGAAAAATACAAGATAAAGCTTGATATTGGCCTTGATTACTCTGAATTAAGTGTAAAAAAAACAAGGAATGTTGTAAGCAAGATAACAGGAGTTATTCATCTGGATGTTTATAAGGCAATAAAAAAACTGATAAGCTCAAAACTTAGCACCCAGTTTTATGATCTTGGTTCAGTTTCTTCTGAACTATTAAACAAAAAAAAGATTGATATTGACCTGGAAAATTTAGCAGATGTATGGGACAAACATAAAGAAAAACTTGAACCTTACTGTAAATACAATCTTCATGATTCTATTTTGGCATTTAAACTATGTGAGAAAATAATGCCAAACATAATAGAGATGGTAAAGATAATAGGCCTGCCTGTATTTGAGATAAACAGGATGGGGTTCTCGCAATTGGTTGAGTGGTATCTGATAAAACAAGCGCCTAATTTTAATGAGATTATCCCCAATAAACCACATTATGGTGAAGTAGGACAAAGAAGATTAAAAACATACAAAGGGGCTTTTGTCTATGAGCCAAAACCTGGCTTATATAAGGATATTGCCATATTTGACTTCAGAAGCCTATATCCTACAATAATAAGCTCGCATAACATCTCTCCGGGAATGCTTAACTGCGAGTGCTGTAAGAACACTGCAGAAAAAGCGCCAGGTGAAAAATACTGGTTCTGTAAAAAACGAAAAGGATTTTTGCCGACAGTCATAGGGGATTTGATAAAGCACAGGATGAGAATAAAAGAGATGATGAAGCAATCAAAGAATGTTCTTTTGGATGCAAGGCAGCACTCACTAAAGATACTTGCAAACGCCTTTTATGGCTATTTTGGATTCTTCGGGGCAAGATGGTACTCCATAGAATGCGCTGAATCAACAACAGCATGGGGAAGATACCATATATATAATGTAATTGATAAGGCAAAAAAAGAGGAGTTTAATGTTATATATGGGGATACTGACAGCATCTTCATAAGCCTAGAAGGAAAAACAAAACAGGATGCAAAACAATTTACAGAATCAATAAATCAGGAACTGCCTGGAATAATGGAGATAGAGTATGAAGGGTATTATTCTGCTGCCCTCTTTGTATCTGCAAAAGCAGGAGAACATGGGGCAAAGAAAAAATACGCTTTGTTAGCAGAGGATGGAACTATAAAAATAACCGGCTTTGAGACAGTAAGGCGTAACTGGAGCCTTATTGCAAAAGAGGTTCAGGAAAAGGTTTTAGGTATTGTATTAAAAGAGAACAAGCCGGAAAAAGCATTAAAATATGTTAAAGATATTATAAACAAGCTGAAGGATAAAAAGATAGGGCTTGAAAAGGTTATTATCCATACTCGGTTGCAGAAAGAGCTGTCAAGCTATACTGCTGTTGGCCCTCATGTAGCAATTGCAAAAAAGCTGGAGAAAAAGGGGTTTGATATTTTTCAGGGAATGGTCATTGAGTATGTTGTAACAGAAGGCGCTAATAGGATTAGGGACAGGGCAAAACTTCCTGATGAGGTTACACAAAAAGATTATGATTCAGATTATTATATCAACCACCAGGTTATTCCTGCAGTAGAAAGGATATTTGATGTTTTGGGTTATAGCAAAACAGACTTACTCGAAAGCAAAGCCCAAAGCAAACTAGGCAAATTTATTTAAGAACACACCCACAGCTTAAACATATATGGCTGCCTTTCCTCTCATCAAACTTTGTAGTTACATCATACTCTATTACAATGTTGCACTTAGGGCATCTTGGCTCTAAGTATTCTATAGAATTAAAAAAGTCTATCCCACCCATTAACTCCATTATAGGAATTAAGAGATATAAATCTTTCGGTTTTCAGGGGTTTTTTTCTGCGCCTTTAACAACTAAACTAAGATAAACCCTTGACCATGCCATAAATACAAGTATTATCAAGCCTGTTATCAGGCCGCTGACATTACTTGGCAGGAACTTATATATCCAGTAAAGCTGTGAAATAACAATAAACAAAATTATTATTATAGCATAAGGGACTAAAAACAGGTGAATCTTTTTTGAGCCTGTCCTAAATGCGTCTTTTATTGCATTAAGTCTGTTATTTTTTATGAAAGATATATATAATAAATTAGTAAAATGCATTAAAAAAGGTATTACCACTATAATTAAAAAAACAATTAATTCCCTTTTCATTAATATAGCTAAAAGTATGGTGGGTATTAACCATATCAAAAACCATAATAGATTTAATACCAGGAATTTCAGGTAGAATTTTATATTAAATTTCTTTTTTAGTGTACTGCACCATATTAATCCCTTGAAAAGGCACATTGAGATAAAAACTATCAATAAAACTATTACTAACCCTGCAATAAGGGCAAATAAAAAATGCTGCATAACACCTAAAATACTCTCCAATTCTTCTTTTGGAAGCATTGTTATCTTCTGCAAAGGCAAATCCTGCATCTGTAGGGCTTTATTTTTCAAAATCCTTCCAAAGATAAAAAAAGAGAAAAATATAATAGAAAAAAATAATAAATCATAAAGAACAATAAAGATTACCTTTCTTATATCCATCTCCTTAAATGATTCTTTTAACAGGTCCCATGTTTTTTTAAGATAGTTTTGTTTCATCTTTTTAATTGGTTTTTTAGCGATTTTTAAATGTATTGGTTAAGCCCCTTTTTGATCTATGCCGACACTAGATATCAGGATTTAGTTGGAAATAAATTATAATTTTGAGGTACATCACTCCATCCCATTTTTGGTGTAGTGCTTAATGATTTTTCACTTCCCTCAGCAATGCTGTTGCACAGTTCATCACCGCTTTCAATGCTTATCAGGCAGGGTGGTGTTATGTCATTAAACTTAATGCAGACTTCATCATAATTTTTTGCGCTTTTTATTATGATCATCTCGCTGCCTGTGTAAGATATAGCCTTTCCATCCCTTTTTACCTCAAACTTATAGCCGGATTTTGTTTCATCATCTATGACAAGAGGGATTTCCCCGCCCTCTCCTTTCATATAGGTCTCAAACCTAATATCACATCCAGTAGAACTCCCGCCCGGACTAACTTCAAAGCTTATTTTGTAAATATTTTGCATTGAAGGTTTTTCTGTTTCATAAATTTGTATGGTTATTCTTTCTCCCTCAATATGAGCATAAGCGCCTGTAGCATGAGTAGAAAATGCTGCTCCTTCATCCATAGCATCCATTACATCACTCTTGCATATCTCGCTGGTCCACCCATACTCTTCCCCAGTAGGCCCCCCTAATAGATTTAGTATTCTCTCATCTGTTATAAGCCACCAATCAGGCTCATCATAAAACATGCTAACTCCTGAATAGCCTGCTAAATTTTCTTTCCATTTTCCAAGGAGATTATTGAACCAGTTCCCCATTCCACCAGCTTTTATCTGAGCTTCTTTTCTTTCAGCATTCGCCATTGATTTTGCTAATTCCTTGGCATCTTCATCATCTGTTGCTTTATACTCATCACCATATCTTTCATAAGCGGTATAACCTCCAAATATATTTTTTTTAAGATAAATTCCTGTACCTCCTACTTCTCTGTAACCCTTGTCATTCGGCTCATCCAAATCTTCCCATTCATTCTTATAAATTATTTTATCACTTTTTCCATCTTCACTATAATCATATCCAAATGTTTTAACTTCACCACCTTCATCTTTTTTCTGCCATACAAACATTTTTGGTATTTCATTACCTTTCTCATCTTGGGATATTTTAGTGTATTCAAATTCTTTATCTGGTAAATCACTCGGATTTCCCACTATATTTTTTTCTATATTATTTATATCATCAAAACCTAACCCATCACCCTTTATCTTAACACCGTCATCAGATTTGTATAAAGTAAATTCTGTATTTGAAAATTTACCTGTTTCATCTACTTTTCTTTCATAAGTTCCTTTATTATCACCTTTCATTATGACTAAGGTTGCATCATTACTTTGAGTGAAACCATTAGTTGTATCACCTGTAACCTTAGAGGGGTCTATGCCTGCATCTGATAATGCATTATATGTAGAAGCAATATCTTCATCTTTTACCCCTTTTGTTTTCAAATGAGCATAATCATCTTTATCAACAGTTTTTCCTCCAATCTTGACTGTTCGAATCCCTTTTTCATTATATTCAATCTCTAATTTGTTTTCTTTTTCTCCAATTGTTTTTGTTATTTTTTCGATTTCACCTTCTTTTGTTATTTTTCCATCTCCTATTTTTCCATTCTTATACCATTCAATTATGCCATCCCCTTTATAAATAGAATAACTAGTGCTTCCTTTTCTTACTTTTATTGCAGTTGAACTAGAACCATATAAAATATTATCAACATTTCTCTCAGCATATGTTGCTGTTTCTCCTATCAAACCATCAATTTTAGTTCCTCCAGGTGATGTTATATCTGTTTTACCATCATGTTTATCTATTATACCCCCCTTACTTGTGTATTTTACTTTATTGCCTTCTGGTGTTGTCCATACATTGCTTTTAGTATCATAACCTGCTTTTGCTTTCCATCCAGTTATTTTACCCCCTTCAATCACAGCATATCTATTAACTTCACTTGATGGTATCTTTTTACTTGGAATCAACTCGTACATTTCTACTTCTTCTACACCCCTTGATGCTAATTGTCCTGTTAACTGTTGTTGAGTATTTTCAGGAAGCGCTAATTGTCCAGTTAGACTTGTTCCTGATTTATCATTAGAACTTGTTCCTGAAGACGATTGAGTTGGCACATCTTGCCACTTTTTAGCTAAAGCAATACCTTCTCTAGTAAATTTTCCATCTTGTACTGATCCTAAAAGAACTCTGCTTCCCTTTCCATCATAAGCATAAATATAATTTTTTTCTCTTGTGTAATATCTATCCTTATATTTATTAGCCTTTTCCTGTGATTCATAAGCACTAATAGCAGTATCAATTAGATCTTGATGAATACCTCTTGTAATACCAAGCAATTTTATTTTATCCTCATCTAAACTACCATCAACTCTAACAGTATCCATCCCACTAACCTTTACCATCTCACCGCTAATCTCATTCCCAACAACAGCCCCGGTAACACTATTATCTTCTTTCTGCCAGAAAGCAAATGCTGTCAATCCAACTATTAAAACTATAAAAACAAATGCAAGTTTATGGTTTGGTTTTTGGTAATTCATTTAAATCAGCTTTATTCCATTTTTTCCTGTTTATCTTCCTCTAAAGCATCCTCGCAAACACTGTCATCAACTGACAGCTCTTTCCATATTGGTTCGCATCCCTCTCCTATTCCTAAATCACACATTACATCTAATACCATGTTGAAATATTCAAGGTAAGTACATAGCTTACAGCCTGATGTGGGACCAACGCATATAGTTGTGCAAGCATATTTAACAACAAATCCAATAGCCTCATATGGATGAGACAATAATTTTATTACCTGCTGTCCAAGCTCTGTTATAGCTCCGGCAAACGGTATCAGGTTGAATATCTCTCCATAAACATACTTGCACCACGCATAATCCCTCTGTTTTGTGCATAATATTATAGGCATCCCTTTCTTTGTATCTTTTAAGCAATTAATATACTGGCAGTCAATAACCCTTGCTTTTTCTAAATTATATATAATTCCTTTAGGGCACAAAAATACAATAGACAGTATAAGGCTCTTCTCTGGCTTCCACCAGCCCCTCACTCCTTTTTCTAGTTTAAAATCACCCCCAAAAGAAAGAATGCTGTTTTCCTGCATCTCAGCCCAAGCTTTCACATAATCATTACCCCATTTATCTCCTTTTCCTATCTGGCAACTAAGCAACTTGCAGTATTTATTAGCATCTTTGAACCATAAATCCTTTCCATACCTTTTAAGGACATCTGTTTTTTCCCCCACACTCATCCCTACTGTAACTGTATACTTACTTTTTTTTAATACATCTGAAAAACTAGCCATTAATACCTGAACATTCTGTACTGTATCAACAAGTCTGCAGATAGTATCAGCATAACCAATAATCTTTTTCAAAGTGCCAATCCACTCTGCACTAACCAGCCAGCCGCTCTTAACCTCCTCTATCTCATCCTTGATATTCTCATCAAGGACACCAAGTGGATTATTATAATAATGTATATTTACTGTCACATTTTCTGTTTCATACCTGCTTATCATTTTTCCTTCAACAAGGGTTCTTACCTTTAGCAGGCAGCTAATCTCTAAAACATCTTCCTCTGGAACAGATTGCTCAAGTGAATATTTTAAATAAACATTATAAGGCAATTTTCCCGGCTTTTCTGTATTGTAATTAAAAACTTCAGGCATAACATCACTTTCAGAAGAGAGATAAGTTGAACCATCTTCTGAACAGCTTTCTACAGAAACATCTATAGGCCACACCCCTAAAACCTTTGGTTTTGCTTCTAACTTAATAGGGAACCATACAAAAGGCTCATACAATGTAACTATCTGCTTATCAATAGCAGATGGAGATGAAGTTCCAACACTATGCTCCCAGAAATCTCCCTCTTCTTCAGCTGTCTCAAATACCTCAACCTCTTCTTCATATCTAAGGCTGTTTCCAGCAACATCTGTGAAATTAAAAACTATTGCGCCTTTTTTATAATTCTCTATATCTATCTCATCACTTTCAAACCTGCATATCCAGTATTCATCTTCTTTGCCGCAATTCCCAAAAACATCATCTTCATCAGAAACAAATCCTGAAAAATCAGCTCTTGCATCTGCCAAAACATTTTTTTCAGTCAGGTTAACAATAACCTCCATGGCATTTCCTATCTGCAGATAATCATTAAAAGATTCTGTTGAGCCGGCAACAGGAACTACCTTAACAGAATTAACAAACGGCTTTGTCAGGTCAAGAATTACATTCACCTTAAAGCTCTCGCTGACATAATTGCCGATATCATCCCTTGAATCTGTTTTAAGAGATATCTCTTTAATACCTTCAGAGCCAGAGCTGCTTCCCATATACCAATAGCATTCCCATCCTTCTGTGCAGTTATGCGCCTTTACACTGCTTCCAAAGCCAACATCGCTTAGATCAAGGTAAATATCGCTGTTGTTTAACCCAATCCCGGGTTCATCAAAAGATGCAGTAAATGTATTATATCCGCTTCCAGCATAAGAATTACCGTCAAAAACTCCATCTGTCTTTAAAGATTTAACAACAGGAGCATCAATATCAACATAAAAATCCAAATAAACAATATCAGCAGTATTTCCTGACTTATCAGCTATATTAAAATCAAGCTTTGCATTCAAAGGGTTTCCGCTTCTGTTAAAGTCCAGTACAATATCCCAATAGCACTCCCAGTTTTCAGCAGGCAAACCGCTTCCCCCTGTAATCTCAGGCACATAAACACCCCCTTCATCATCGTCATCTTCCTCAACACTGCTGCAAACACCATCTATATAATCTGTATAAGAAGGATTAACATCATTAAAATTTGCTTTAATGACGTCTATTCCAGAGCCTTCCTCTCTTATATTTGCATATATTCTTGCATTAATTCTTTCTTTTCCAATCCACCTTGTTATGCTGTTTCCATACTGGTCTACAGCCCTTAATTCACTTAAAACAGGAGCTATATTATCTGAT
>JAGLZG010000112.1 GCA_023131705.1 Nanobdellota archaeon | reverse complement strand
CCACCATGCAAAAACATAGATGTTATTATTATCCAAGGCCTCACTAAAATATCTCCTGGAACTAACATTAGGGATTCTGTAAAACCATGTTTGCTTAAAATAATCTGTAATATAAAGAAAATAATATTTAATGTTACCAAAGGCATTACAATACTACTTTTAAATTTCATATCTTTTTGTTATATTAAATTGTTTTTAAACCTTTTGGAAACTTTTGGTTTCCAAAGCCCAAAAATGCTTCGCATTTTTTATGTGTCAGAAATATACTGCTGGTCTAATTGACCAGCAGACAAAGTCTGCCTTTCATTTGAGAAGGCATATATTTCTGAGCACGCTCAAAAATGGTTGGTGGTGAGCGAAGTTCACATGTCTATTGACTGGTAGTCCACCAACCATTTTTGACGTTTTGTTAATTATTTTTAATTCTAACTTTTCAACAACAATAATCTTTAAATATGATATGTTTTATTTGTTAATAATGCACCAAAAAATTCATGCTAATTTTAATTGTTTTATGAGAGGATTTTATCATGACTAAATATATAGTAGTAGCAGGGGGTGTAATAAGCGGGGTTGGGAAAGGAGTAACTACCTCTTCTATTGGAAAGATACTTCAAAGTTATGGTTATAAAACAACTGCTGTAAAGATTGACCCCTATATTAATTGTGATGCCGGCACTTTAAGGCCAACAGAACATGGAGAGGTGTGGGTTACAGATGATGGAGGGGAGATTGACCAGGATTTAGGCAATTATGAGAGATTTCTTGATATAAATATTCCCAAAAAGAACAATATAACAACTGGCCAGATATATAAGACAATAATTGACCGGGAGAGAGGGGGAAAGTATTTAGGAAAGACTGTCCAGTTTATTCCACATGTTCCTGATGAGATAAAAAGAAGGGTAAGATTAGCTGCAAAGGGTTTTGATATCTGTTTGGTGGAAATAGGGGGAACTATTGGTGATTTTGAGAATATTCCTTTTTTGTTTGCAATGAAAAGCCTGGAAAGGGATATAGGCAAAGAGAATATTATTTATGTTTTGATCACATATTTACCAATACCATCTCATATAGAAGAGATGAAGACTAAGCCAACTCAGCAGGCAATAGGGATGTTAGGTGAGAACGGCATATTTCCTGATTTTATAATCTGCAGAGCAAAAAAACCCCTGGATTCTGTAAGGAAGAGCAAGATAGAGACGTATGCTAATATTAAGTCAAGCAATGTCATATCTGAGCCAGATATAGACTCAACAATATATAGAATTCCTTTGGATTTGGAAAGAGAAAAGTTTGGGCTGAAGATATTAAAGGAATTAAAACTTAGGCCAAAGAGAAGAATTGATTTTAGAAACTGGAAAAGGCTTGTTGATAATATGACAAATCCCAGAAGGGTTTTAAAAGTAGCAATGATCGGCAAATATGTTGATATTGGCGATTATAAATTAGCAGATTCTTATATATCTATAAATGAATCATTAAAACATGTTAGCGCTGAATTAAAAGCAGGCATTAAGATAGACTGGCTGGATGCAAAGAAGTTTGAGAGAAGCAATATGGGAATTTTAAAACAATATGACGGCATAATAATTCCAGGAGGTTTTGGTTCAACCGGAATAGAGGGAAAGATAAATGTAATAAGGTTTGCAAGGCTCAATAATATACCCTTCTTAGGGTTATGTTTAGGAATGCAGTTAGCTGTTGTTGAATTTGCAAGAGATGTCTGTAAATTGAAAGATGCAAACTCAACAGAGTTTAATCCAGAAACAAGGCATCCTGTAATTGATATCCTGCCAGAGCAGAAAGAGATAATAAAAAATAGCAGGTATGGGGCAAGTATGAGGCTTGGAGCATATCCTGCAAAGCTGCAAAAAGGAAGCCTTGTATGGAAACTTTATGGTGAAAAAAATTTAATACATGAAAGACACAGACACAGGTATGAGGTTAATCCTGACTTTATAGACATTATTGAGAGCAAAGGATTAGTATTTTCAGGAGTCTCTCCTGACAGAAAACTAATGGAGTTTGTTGAACTTCCAGGACATAAATTTTTTGTTGCAACACAGGCCCATCCTGAATTTAAATCAAGATTTGGAAAAGCAGCACCTTTGTTTTATGGATTTGTTAGGGGCATATTGAATTAGTTATATTTTAGAATAATAATCTTTAAATATAACTCTTTCTTTTGTTTATTATGCACCAAATTGGCTTTGATACAAATAAATATTTGGAAGAGCAAACCAAGAGAATTCTAGAAAGAGTCAGCAGGTTTGAAAAGCTTTATCTTGAGTTTGGCGGCAAGCTTTGTTATGACTTACATGCTGCGAGAGTTCTTCCGGGCTATAAGCCAACAACAAAAATTGAATTATTGAGTCAATTAGGGGATATTGAAATAATCTATTGCGTTAGCGCAAAAGACATTGAAAAAGGGCGTGTAAGAAGGGATTTTGGCCTGACTTATGACAACCAGACATTAAAGGATATCAGTGATATAAGGGATTTTGGCCTGGATGTCAGTTCTGTTGTTGTAACACGCTATAATAATGAAAATTCTGTTAAAATTTTTATGAAGAAACTGGAAAATTTTGGCATAAAAGTTTATGTTCACAATGAAATTGAAGGCTATCCAGATGATATTGAAAAAGTATTGAGAGGTTATGAAAAACA
>JAGLZG010000111.1 GCA_023131705.1 Nanobdellota archaeon | reverse complement strand
CCATTAGTGGAGGGAACATTGGTGAAACGTGGAACTCCCCTGGGCACCAGGTACTCTCTGGAGCTGATTTTTCAGGGAGATGATAATGTTGATATTGCCAATTCATTTGAGCAATCAGCAAAGGATACCAGAGCCTGGAATGTATCTCATCCAATTTATGACTCATTATTAATCCAGCCAATCAGCATGGGGATTGATAACTCAGGAATCAATACAGCCAGATTTTCAGTGGAGGCAATTGAAACTATATCTGAGGAGTATCCAAAAACATCAATTGATGCAGCTGATAAAACAGCCCAGGATATCAATGATCAGATCACTGCAGCTGCAGATGATTTTGCAAATGATGTAGTACCTAATGTTTCAGATCTTAATCAGTTAGGAGACAATACAGATACCGTGTACAACAAAGGATCTGAGTTGGTTACGGATACGGATATTTTCAATGATTATTTTAATTCTTACCAGGCAGCAAATGCTGCAATATTAGATGGAACATCAGAGCCATTGGCAATGATCACAGCAATCCAGGCAGTGATCAGGCAGCCAGCTCTGTTTTCATCTGGAGTTTTTGCCAGGCTGAACAACTTGAAAGCCCAGGCATTGGCACTGAGTGAAACATTGGAAAATATTTCCACGGTAAATGAGAAAAAAATCTATGAGAATAATGCTGGCACCCTGTTGATCACTATGGTTGAGGCATCCATCAATCCCCTAGAGAGTGATTATGGAAACTCCACAGAGGTGATATCAATGATAGATCTATTGCTGGAGCAGTATGATACATATATCTCCAATATTGAATCCCTGCAAACTTTAGATAATTATTCAGAGACCAGCTACATTCCCAAATACAACTCCATATCTCAACTCTCAGCTGTTGTTGAGTATGCCGTGGCTAATTTATTAGTGATAGCATTAAACGCACAGCAGGAGATCTCTGTGATCCTGGAGTATGATAGCAACATCATCAATCTAACTCACAGATTTTATGGATTGGATGCAGATGATTCCATGATTGATGAGTTTATCAAAAATAATAGCATAGGATTGAATGAGAAACTGCAGATCAGAAAGGGTAGGAAATTAATATATTTTGTATAATGGAGCTGTTTATAAATGATAGGTTTAGAAATAGGAAAGTTGATTTTTTTAATCAGTTCACATTTAACCTGGTACATGATGCTGTTGCCAGTACTTTCTCATTTAATTATTATTTTGATCCTTACAACGTAGAGCATAAAGAGTTGGCATGTGTCACTCATTATCAT
>JAGLZG010000110.1 GCA_023131705.1 Nanobdellota archaeon | reverse complement strand
AAAATATGAAAAACAGATAAAAAAACTGGATATTATAATAGAAAACCAGAGAAAACATATAGTTGAGATTGAAAAAGATATTAAAGATGAGAGTGAAAAAGCAGAGTGCATCTATCAAAATTATAACATTATCAGCGAGATTCTTTATGAGATGAATAAGGCAAAGGAAAAGCTTAGCTGGGATGAGATAAAAAAGAGGTTAAAGGGGCATAAGACAATTAAAGAAATTAATGTTAAGGATAAAAAGGTTGTTTTAGAATTGAAATAATTTTATAAAAAGAAAAGAGGACAGCTTTCTTAATTTCCCGCGTAATGCAGTACTCTTAAGAACGCAGGCCTGTTTAACTTATGGGTTCAAATGTTACCATGTGGAACCAGACCACTATGACCGTCCAATAAAAGAGATTTTTCAGGGGTTTATAAATATAACTATTTTTACTTTTTTTATGCAGCTATTTTTTTCTTAACCCTGTAATAGAATGTCCATATTGTCTTATTATTTCTCTTAAGTACAGATGCTATTTGATTTAAGCCAAGACCTAATTCTTCATGAAGATACTTTGTTATATTCTCTGAAATGCTTAATTCCCTGTTTTTCAAAATAGAGACTGGTATTAAAAATTCAGATTTCTTTAAAATAAACCTTTCTTTTTTCTTTTTTACAGCATTATTATAGCTAGTCAGAATTGTTGTTATGTCTCTGTTAAGCAAGGCTGATATTTGGCTGAAATTCAGGTCTTTTTCTTCTTTTAGGTATTTAACAATGCTTTCTAAAGGCCCTAAATTTGTTTTTAGGATATCTATCGGTACCAAAATACATTCAGTCTTCTTATGGATTAGCTCTATAATTTGCTGAGGTTTAAGAGCATATTTAGCTTCAAAACTATCAAATATTTTCTTTAGTGTTACTAATGATTCATCTTTTAAGATAGATGAATGCATGTTCTCTTTCCTGATTAATTCTTTATTCATCATAGTTCTTCAGTTTATTTCCCATTTTCCTGCTTTTTTTGATAACTCTATTACCTTCATTTTATCTCCCGGAACACTTCCTCAACCAATTCTTTTGGCCATCCTTCTAACTGAACTCTTAGTTTGATTTCATTTTCAGAGAAGCCTTTTTTGAGCTGTTTTTTGATATATTTCTTTAGATCATCAACAGATTTTTCAAAGAGTTTTTTGTCAATAGAACTAAATGCCCTATTAACTAAAGCAAGT
>JAGLZG010000011.1 GCA_023131705.1 Nanobdellota archaeon | reverse complement strand
AATACTCCAGTCCTTGTGACAACAGCATCAGCTCTGATATATCCTTCCTCTGTGCTTTCAGTCTTGCCTCTCAGAGCAGCCCTGTCAAATCTGAGGACATCATCCTGATCTGACTTCTCTGCCTTTTCAAAGAGAATGACCTTGATATCATGACTTTTCAGCCATGACTTGGCTTGCTCTGCTGAGAATCTGGATTTTGGAAATCTGTATGCCTGAGCAGTTGAGGTTGTTTCTCCCTTCAATCTGCCTCCATAGATCATGACTCCATTTGGGAGGGTCTTGAGGACAACTATATTCTGAAATGAATCTGGACTCTTGACTCTTGCAGCATGAAAATTGGGGAATGGCATATTGGAGAGCTCCTGAAAATTTATATAAAAAAAAGAGCATCCTGACACTTCACACATCAGGATGCTCTTTTAACCAATGAACTAAAAAGAAAAATATTACAACAGCGGAAAAGAACACAACCTCCCTATAATAATAATACAAAAATTGGGATTGTGCAACAACTTTTTTTTACAGGCTGGATGAGGTCACTTTTTCTGGCTTGCCTCATTTTCGTTTTTTAGGATGGGAAGATCATGATTAATATTGACAGATGTACTGGCAATTCCTCCATCTTTACAGTTGATTGTGACAACAATATTCCCTGTGAATCTTCTTGACAAATAATCAGCAAGATATTGAGCCAGAGACTGGATCAGCTCAGAGATTGATGTCTTTGTCTTGTTGTTCATCAGAATTTATATCTTTCTCTTTTTACTGTCTTTTGAATTTTGCCAGAGCTCTCTTTTTCCATCCCTTCTCAAGTTCCTCTGGCTCTGCAAATTCCTCTCCAATAATGTCAGAAATAATTGCTTCAGCATAGCATCTGCAATTATAATCTTCTGAGGGATGTCCTGTATCTGCTGGAGGTTTATTCCATTGATAGATGTTTCCTTCCTTGACAACATGACTCTCTCTGACTCTCTCATCTCTGGATGTCCTCCATCTGTATCTCCTGACTCCCAGATCATTCTGTCTCTGCTGATTGAGGTCTCCATTCAGCTTTGAGATTTGATCCCTCGCAATGAGCTTAACTCTGGTGATCAGCTTTTTGAAGATTCCTTTTTGCAGCTTAGTCCCAAATATTTGACCTCTGATTTTTTCATGTCTTGCTCCACTGGCAACTC
>JAGLZG010000109.1 GCA_023131705.1 Nanobdellota archaeon | reverse complement strand
CTGCAACATCAGCAGCAGTGTGATGGAGAGCCTTCTGGATCTCCCCTTTCACAATGTCACTTACAGAGACTCCTGCATCCTCCAGCCTTCCCAGCATCCTTGCATAGTGTCTATTAGCCCACTCTACAGGGGTTCTGGATTTCCTCACATCATCTAGGTAACTCATTTCTCTCCTTTGTAGTTCCTGAGTCTCTTCCATATTGGACAATTGGATTCAATACATCTTCCTCTATGATTACCAGTCCTAACACATAATGAATGATCCCCTGGCTGAATTGGTTTACCAGTGAGAAGAAGATCAACTATTAGCTTTGCAAAGCAATATTTCCTGAATGTTTTGAATGTGATGATCTTAGTTGTTGACATAATACTCTCCTTCTTCCTGCTTAGAGTGTCCCAGTCCTGGTGTCAACATGAAAGGATCCCAAAGGAGGACACACCAGCAAACTTCATCCAGAACTGAGACCGCTGATGTTATTCAAACAATAAAGAAGGATTGTTCTGAAGTCAATAGTCCCAGGAACAGTGCAGTCAAGCTGAGTGAATATGATAATCATCCTCCTAAGAGCTATCAGAAGCCTATATAGAAGCAATCTTCTCTTCCTCCATTCCAGGTTGCTTACTCCCCTTGTGCTTCCTTGTGTTCATACACATATTTACAGTGTCAACAACAGAAAGGAATCATTATGACAAAGATTCAACTTGCAAATGATATGAATGAGCTTGAGGAATTTGATCTGTGCAGAGATACTCTCTGGGAGATTGAAACAGAAGCTGATTATGCTGATCAGCCCAGAATAGACTTTCTCAAGAGAGCATCACTTATCCTCAGAATGGCTCTGGGAATCCCATTTGATGAAATCATCCTCTCAGTATAATGAAAGAATATCTCCCCACTAAAGATCATCATAAAGGACTGGAGCCTGGAGCAATAGTAATGATCTCCAGATACATCAAGTGGGGAAGAACTGAATATAAGAGAGCTGTTGTTCAGGAAGTGAATAAGTATTACTGGTATCTGAAAGTCACTGGAGAGAAGGACATAGTTAAGATCAGCAGAAAGAGTTTCACAACAGAAGGAAGAAATACAAGATGGCTCATGAGATACAATGAAAATACCATCAGAGCTCAGAGAGTGGAAAAATAATGACAGAGTATGGGATCTTTCATAAAGTTACTGGGAAGAAGATAGTAAGACAAAACTTCTCATCAATGACAGAAGCAAGTATCCATCTTATCAGCTATCCCATCCCAGGAGCTCAAATCCTCCCAGTAAAGGAAGAAGAAAACAATGCCAAATGAGAAGACAAAGGATGAAAGAGTCCAGGATATCATGGCTTCCCCAGACTATGATAATATGGAATTATGGGATGAAGTTTGTGAATCAGATCCCAAATATGTGACCTACTGCTCTTCTCATGGTGGATATCACTCCATCAAGGCTCAAATCCAGAGAAAAGCAGCAACAGAGAAGTTTGGATTCTATGGAATGGGATGGGGAATATCCAATCTTGTCTGGGCTTGTGATGAGAAGGAAAACATCCTTGATGCTTACTTCTGGTATATCTGGAAGGGAGAGAAATTTGGATTCCCTATGAGAGTCTCAGCAAAGCCAGCTCCAGGATATGATCCCTACAAGAAGCTTCTTACTGATCTCACTACTAAAGCTCTTTCCATGCTGGGATTCAATTCAGATGTTCACCAGGGACTTTACAAGGATCCTGCTTATATGGATTCCATGAAGAAGAAGTTCTACCAGAACAATAAGGATGAAGAGGAAGAAAGAGCCATTGAAGAAGAGATCAACAATGAAGGACTGGAGGACATCAGAGAATCCTGCAGGACTCTTGCTAATGAAATATCAGAGCTCAGAGATCTTTCCACCACTCAGGCTGTTGAAAGGATCAGAGGAGGATATGGAGTTGTCTTTGGCAAGATAGAGAGAATGGGAGAAAAGAATCTCAAGAAACTCCAGGAAGCTCTGGAAGCAGATATTGAAGCCTGGAATAAAGAGATAGAAGAAGGGGAAGATGATGAACATTAGAACACCAGTATTGAATAAAATCACAATCTCAGGGAATCTCACAAAGGATCCCCAGTTGTTGTTGAAGGCTCCCTGGGACTCAAGAAGTGGGAGAAAGATGGAGAGAAGAGATCCCTGCTCTTCATCAAGGGGAGAAGGATCCAGTGTCTTGAGAAGAGAGAGAATGAGCCAGATTACACTGATGATATCCCATTCTAAGGAGAGAGAATGAAGAAACTATGGAAATGGATAAGAGCTGCTGGACTCTGGTTCATGGGCAAATACTACAGCCACAAGATCAACAGAATCAAGAGCAAAGCTATCAAAGCCATGCAATCCATTGATATTTATGATGCAATGCTGAAGAGTTCTGGATATTCCAGACAGCAGAGAAAGCAATTCTGGAGAGATGTTGTAAAACATCCATCTCTGGCTGGAGAAGTTGCTGAGAAATTCAAGGAGATGGGGAAATGATGGATAAGAAAAGAACAGTCCTAAAGTTCTCCCA
>JAGLZG010000108.1 GCA_023131705.1 Nanobdellota archaeon | reverse complement strand
TCAAACATGGTGAGGGTTTAACTGGAGGCAGAAACCATGTGGATCAATTCCACAGATTTATCAGTGATGATGGATCTCAGGATCTGCTCAGAAAAAATATGGATTCTGAAAGTTTTAAATTTTATACAACTTATTATGAGCAGCCACAAAATTAAATTAATTGTTTATGCACTGATTGCAATTTTTGGAATCAGCTCCTGGTATTTCATCTTTAAAATAATATTATGAATTTTTTAATTATAGCAACAGGATTTAATTGTGCCAGATATGTGGCTCCATGTGCCAACAGTTTTATCAGCCAAACATATCACAAATGGAGAGCCATCCTGGTTGATGATGGGAGCACTGATCACACATACTCAGAGCTCAAAAAAATCAATCATGAGCTGATTGAGGTGCAAAGGTTTGAGGATAACCTAGGGGCATGTAAAAGGAGATTTGACGCAATCAATGGCAGTGGAGCTGATGAGGAGACTGTGATCATCCTGGTAGGATTGGATGATCAGCTGCTCTCCAGGGCTCTGCTCAATATTAAATACAACTATGAGATCAGAGGTGCCTGGATGTCATATGGAAACTGGAGAAACCAGAACGGCATTGGATTGCCACCAGATTTTGCTTTGCATTTTGATCCAGAAACACACGCCTCCAGAAATTACAGGAGAGTAAAATACAGATCCACAGCTCCCAACACTTTTAAAAAATTCCTGTTTGATCAGATCCCAGAGAGTGATTTTAAAATGGATGATGGCAGATGGTTTGACACAACCACAGAAAGTGAGCTCATGATCTCCTGCCTGGAGATGTGTGGAGAGTCCAGGATTGCTGTGATTATAAAACCTTTATACATCTACAATGAGGGACTCAGGAACGGATCTCTCAAACGCCTGGGGATTGCATACAAAAGATCAGTATATAAACAAGTAATGAATAGACCAAAAAAACAAAAATTAATCAGATGAAAATTTTAATAGCAGGCATATACAGATCAGGGAGCACCTGGCTATATAATGCAGTGAGATACATGTATGCA
>JAGLZG010000107.1 GCA_023131705.1 Nanobdellota archaeon | reverse complement strand
CCTGTCCTGTCTGCATAATTTCTGCTGTTAAAAACAGTTAAGAAAGGAGTATATAATGGCAAAATATTATTCTCTATATCCTCTTTTACTTTTTGCTTTTTCCAATAGACAGGGTTTTTTCCAGGGCTTAATTCATTCGCAGCTGTTGGAGGCAGCCTATTCTCATCCAGGCCAAGGCCAAAACCAGAAATCTGCTCCATTGTCCATCTGTCCAGATAGCTGTAATCAACCTGTGAATTGACCAACTCACTTGCCAACTCATATATCCTTTTGATATTCAAAGGTAATCTGACAAAGAACTTCTCTACTTTGTCATCTGAACCCCCTCTTCTTATTCTTAACGGATATTCTACTAAAATAGCCATATCATCATTTGTTATATCAACATTTGTTTTTACTTTATCTAATCCCTCAACAACAAATCCCTGCCTTCTAAAACTTTTGAAATCATCAAGGCATATTTCTAAGTTCTCATTAATATAATCCTCCAGTTCCTCTTCAATACTTGGAGCCCCATCCTTTTTAAGCAGGAAAGGCTTCTCGCTTCCGCACTCACAATCTGTTTCACAGCTATTATCACTCTTAAAATAATGCCAGTAAGCAATCCCGCTTTCCTCATCATCAGGATTAAACCTAAATGCATTTGTATTTGTTGGATTCATATTATTGGATGTTATTCCCCATTTTTTTAGGTCAATATAACCGCCATGATGACCTATTATTTCTATGCCTTCCTTTCCTGTTTTTAGAATGCAATTTTCAACATAAGAATTAACAGGCTGAAATTCAGTTGGAACTTCTATTACAACATGCGCAATCTCCTCATCCTTTGGAACCTGTGCTGTTCTGATAAAAACATAGATACTGATGGCTGTTAACATTATGATTCCAATTATTATAAACAATGTCACTTGCGCTTTTTTTCCTTTTGATAACATTATTTTAACTCCTCAAAACTTTTTTGTATTATTTTTAGATCATAGAGCTTCTGTTCCATCAGCTCTCTTGCAAGCATTGACTTCTTTTTTCCTAGTTTTTTAGATACTCCACCCAGAATTTCATCTATCTCTTTGCTTACTGTAATCCTTATCTGTATACTCATTTTGAACTAAAAATATACCTATTTTATACTAAATAATGTATAAACTATATAAACTTTTCGATTTTGTCAAAAACCATCTATTTTATATATTTTTATAATAAGTGGTTTTTGAGTATGCTCAGAAATTTTTCACGTCTATAAAATGATTAACTTTCAGATGTAATTCACAAACCAGTAAAAAATTTCTGACATCTATAGAGAAAGATATACTTAATAAGTCAATTATTTATACCAAATAATGTATAAATAAAGTATAGATAATGTATAAAATAAATCAGAAGATTTAAATAGTATAACTATTTATACTTTTCATACAAGTAATACTTCAAAATGAAAACAAAAGACAAGATTTGCATATCCCTAGATAAAGAGCTTCACAAAAAACTTAGAGAGCATTGCAATAAAAATCTGATTAAACTCTCTACATATATAGAATATCTGTTAAAAGAGGCGCATAAGAGGTAAATGATGGCAAACCAGCAGATAATTTCCTACATAAAGGAACAGATAAAGAAAGGCTACGATTTGATAAGCATAAGGAACTATCTTATTAAATATGGCTACAGCCAGCAGGATGTTGATGCCGCTATCAACGCCATATATCATCCGGAAGTAAAGCATGTTGTTCATCATATCTCAAATAAGACAATAATTGCAATATCACTGATAGGGCTGTTGATTGTTCTTTTGATTCCAACACTATATATATACCTCTCAGAACCAACAGCAGAGACAAAACTACTGGATTTAAGAACAAGTCTTGTAACACAAACCCCAAAACAGGGTTCTTTGCTTGAATTTAACATAGAGCTCTCAAACCTTGGAAAAGCAAAAAGATATGATGTTGTTTTAAAGCACGAGGTTCTTGGAAAAGATATAAGCAGGGAAGAGACTATTGCAGTTGAAACAAGCGCATCAAAAAAAAGCTCTATACGCCTTCCGGATGATTTCCCTTTGGGAAGATATACCTTGAGAACAACAGCAGACTATGATGGAAAAAAGGCGTATTCCAGCTTTGTTTTTAATATCTATAATGGTAAAAAAGAAAAGATAGAAGAAAGGCTTGTTGAAGAAGAAATTCCTGAAGAAGGGATAGAAGAAATAAAAGAAGAACTTCCAGAGCCAATAGTACAGGAGAAAAAACCAGCAGCAGAAGATTTTCTAGGATTAACAATCTGGGAAAAACTCGATAAAATAAAAGAAATAGCTGAAACAAATCCTGTAGAAGCAGAATCCTACTGCAACCAGCTTGAGCTGGAAAGCCACAAAGATGAATGCTATTATAATATAGCAGAGATTACAAAAAACCCCCTGAAATGCAGGGAAATATCAAATGAAAGGACAAAAGACAGATGCTATAATAATGTTGCAAAAACAACAGATAATAAAGAACTATGCAAAAAAATAGTTAAAGAAACAAGAAGAGACAGTTGTTATATGAATTTTGTAAACAAAGGGGATTATTCTGTCTGCGGATTAATCCAGAACTCTTATTTAAGGGGAGCTTGTGAAGCTTTAAAACAGGTTGGGGAAATTCCTGAAGTTCCTCCTGAAACATAGCTGAGGAAGAAATAAAAAACTAACCAACATTAACAGTCAGCACATCAGAATCAATTCCGCCTTCTGGGTCTGCTACCCTTAATAATATATTTTCTGTGGATGGGCAGCCTCCTCCACCAGAATGCCTTAATGTAGCTATGCCGTTTGCTATTGAAACATCAATGCATAAATGCCCTGATCTAATCCAGCTCAGTTCAGAGTCATCATGATCAACATCATTAACATAATTATTAAGATTAAGAGTGGTCAAGCCGCCTCTTGGGATGGATATAGGTGATATGCGTGATAAATCCAAAACAGGAGCATCATTTACAGAGGTTATTCTGACTGTTAAATTCTGCTCAGCTGTTAATCCTGCTGAATCACTTAAAGTCAGGGTTATTATATTCTCTCCGTTTTTGTCTGCTTTTGTTGTAAATGTTAGTATATCCTCATTAGGATTGCTCATATAAGCTGAGATCAGGGAGCTGTTTACATTGCTTACGCTCCATCTGAGATTCTCATTGCTGTCATCAATGTCATTTTCATTATCTGTTAAATCTATACTCCACTCTCCGGAGTCCTCTTCTCTGGTTTGGTCCAGAACAGCAGGACTCACCCATGGGTTGTCTGAAACAGAGCTGACAATCACACTAAGGTTAAAATAAGATTCTGAAGTTCCGTCACTGGCTCTGACTACTACAGTCTGTTCACCATTCCAGTTTGCATCTGGAACAAGCTCAGCTATATTATTCTCCAGTGTAACTGCTATATTTTCAGAAGATTCTGCCTGCCATGTTATAGTATCATTCTCTTCATCATAGCCATACTCACTCAAATTAAGCATATAGCTTGTGTCCTCTAAAATTCTTATTGAGCTTGGAAGATTAATGACAGGGGCATCATCCACCCATATGACTGAAATCAATACAACTTTGGAATCTGTAAATATCCCGTCTGAAACACTTATATTGATATAATTGTCCCCTACATCATTCTGTGTTGGAGTAAATCTAATCTCTCCTGTGCTTTGGCCTATGTTAAACAAGCTTGTATTGTCTGAAAATATTACATTATCACTCTCTGGAGATGTTGTTGCATTATAACTAAATAAGCTGTCTTCATCAATGACAAAGCTTCCAATCTCATTTAAAACAGCATTATAATTCTGGCATTTTTCCAGGCCATCTGAAGTTTTAACACAAATTTGTGTGTAGTCTATTTGAGAGATATATGTGCCGCTGTCTGATTTTAAATAGCCATAATCCAATTTATTTTCTGCTATTGTATGGG
>JAGLZG010000106.1 GCA_023131705.1 Nanobdellota archaeon | reverse complement strand
TAATAGATAAAGAAAATTTAGTTGACAGCATTTGCGCTGAATATAAGATTAAGCCGGATTTTTGCGATTAGCGCATTTTTTTTAGTATATCTCCTATGGTAAATGCATCTGATTTAGTTGTATTGAAATTTTTATCTTTAATTTCCTGCTGCTCAATAAGCTTAATTTTAAGAAATTTCTCTATTTTTCTGGCTAAATTAATACTTGGCTTAAAATGACCTGATTCTATTTTATGCATCAAGGATGCTTTTTCATTAATCTTTTTTGCAAAATCCTTTTGGTCAAGACTTAGTTTCTCTCTTGCCTGTTTTATTTTTTTATTGTAATCTTCTACAATTACTTCTATAATTTCCTCTTTTTCATCAGATTTTGTTTTTTCAATGATTTTCCTTTCTTTTTTTGTAGGCTCAGGTTGGATTCTTCTGATTATTTTTCCAAATTTTGCACAACCCTCACAAACCTTTAGCTCTGTCCCTTCGATTAAAGCTATAACAAGGTTTGTATCCTTTCCGCACATATCACATAATGACATTTTAATCTTTTATGATTTTTATGAATATTTTTCTTTTTCTAGGACCATCAAATTCAGCGAAATAAATTGCCTGCCATGTCCCAAGAACCAGTTTCCCTTCTTTTATCATTATAGTTTCTGAACATCCGATAATACTTGATTTAATGTGGGCATCACTGTTTCCTTCTGAATGTTTGTAATTAGGGTCATCCGGAATAATATCATTCAATTTTGTCAGTATATCTTCTTTAACATCAGGATCTGCGCTTTCATTTATTGTAATGGCTGCAGTAGTGTGAGGGCAATAAACAATACAAATACCTTCTTTGACAGGACATATACTCTTTTGTATATCATATGTAACATCAATTAGTTCTTGCTTTTCAGATGTAGACAATGTTATTTCCCCCATATTATGCTTTATAGACTTTCACATTTAAAAATATTTCCTTTGTTGGCTTGATTTTAGAGTTTAAACATTTTATTCCACCAATTTGTGATTGGTGGTTGAACATGGGATAAAATGTGTTCAAGAGCGAACCGACCGAGCCTATAATGCGAGTATGCCATCGGTTTCTAACCAATGGTGTCGGTGAGCTGTTGACAGAGACAATAGAAAAAGACAGATTTAAATACCTTTTATTTCTCCTAATTATTTAATGATAAAGAAAGCAGTTATATTAGCAGCAGGGAAAGGAAAAAGGATGGGTGAGATTACAAAGTTTTTGCCCAAGCCACTCTTAGAGATAAATAACAGGCCTTTTTTATATTATATGCTTAAAAATTTAAAAAAATTAGGTCTTGATGAAATAGCTGTTATAGTCCATTACAAAAAAGAAAGAATAGAGCATTTTTTGAAAGAACATGGAATAAAAGCCACATTGATTGAACAAGGTGAGCCATTAGGAACCGGCCATGCTGTCAAGGCTGCTAAAGATTTTGTTAACAATGAAAACTTTTTAGTTTTAATGGGAGATGATTATTATTCTGATGAAAATATTAACTCTGTAAATAAAGAAGATGGCTTTTGTTATATCTTAGGCTATAAACATGAACATCCTGAAAGATTTGGCGTTTTAATTGAAGAAGACTGTTTTCTAAAAAAAATAGTTGAAAAACCGCAAAAATTTGAAAGTGATCTGGTAAATCCCGGGTTATATAAATTTACACCTGAAATATTTGAAGCCCTTGATAAGATAAAAAAATCTGAAAGAGGAGAATATGAGATTACAGATGCAATAACTTTATTAGCTGAAAAAAGAAAGGTTAAAATTGTAAAAGTAGATAAAGGATGGTTATGTTTAAACAGGCCAGAAGATATACAGGTTATGGAAGAATTTCTAAGAAAGCATAAAGATATTATTTAGAAAATGAAAAAAGAACTGTCATCCATTGATTTAAGCTATGTCCTAAAAGAACTTGATGTTTTAATAAATAGCAGGGTTGATAAGGTATTTAATATTGGCAAAAAAGAGGTTTTAATCCAGTTTTACGTTTCAGGGAGAGGAAAATATATCTTAAGGATATTGCCTAATTTTATTTATTTAACCAGTTCTAAAAAAATAGCAGAAACACCAAGCGGCTTCTGCATGTTTTTAAGAAAGTATCTTAATAATGTAAGGTTAAGAAAGATAAGCCAGATTAATTCTGAAAGAGTTGTTGAGTTTTTATTTGAAAGCAAAGAAGGTAATCTTATTTTAATAGCTGAATTTTTTAGCAAGGGGAATATTATATTGTGCGATAAGAATTATAAAATAATTAATCTGTTAGAAAGACAGAGATGGAAAGACAGGGAATTAAAGCAGGGAATAAAATATAAACAGCCTAAAAGCAAGATTAATTTTTTTAGCATTAAAGAAAAAGAATTTAGAGATACTCTAAAATCAGACAAGATTTTAGTGAAGAAGCTTGCTGTTGATGTTAGTTTAGGGGGTGTATATGCAGAAGAGGTTTGTTTGTTAAGCAATATTGATAAAAACAAAAAAGAGCTAAGCAGCGAGGAATTAAAAAGAATATTATCAGCCATTAAAAAGATATTAAATAAAAAAATAAGCCCCCTTATTGTTTTTGAAAGGGATGATATTATTGATGTTATACCTTTTGATCTGCAATTCTATAAGGATTTTGAGAAGAAAAAATTTAAGAGTTATAATGATGCATTAGATTTTGTTTTAAGCAAGGAATCAGGAATTGAGACTAAGAAAACAGAAAAATATGAAAAACAGATAAAAAAA
>JAGLZG010000105.1 GCA_023131705.1 Nanobdellota archaeon | reverse complement strand
AAAACAATTTAAAATCTTTATCCATCCAGCTGGGGCAGGTGCTGATACCTATCATTTCAGATCTGGTTAAGGCAATCACTCCAGTTTTAAAATCATTTTCCAGATGGGTATCCAATAATAAACCTTTAGTTGCAACAATAATGAAAGTTGCTGCAGTTATGGGGGGGCTCTCATTTGCTATTTCAGCAATCTCTGCTGTGGTGGGCGTTGGAGCTAAAGCAATGGTTTTATATGCCAAAGCTCAAAAGGCAATGATTATGGTCACAAAGGCAGCAGCAGCTGCTCAAAAAATATGGAATGCAATCCAGTTGGCATCCCCTATTGGGGCAATGATCCTGGCTGCAGCAGCATTGGCAGCTGCAATTTATCTGGTTGTAAGGGCATTTAATACTCAAAGCAGAGCAGAGAGGTTGGCAAACGAAGTGAGGAGCAGAGCCCTGGATAAAACTATTGATCAGAGAGTGGAGGTGATGATGCTATTCAAAGCATTGAGGAGAGTAAAAGTGGGAACAGATGAATATAACTCCACACTGCAGAAAATCGAAGCTATACAGCCAGGAATCATTGAGCAGTACAAATTGCAATCTGGAGCCCTGGATGACATTAATAGAGCAGAGCAGGCTCTCACAAAGTCAATCATTAAACGTGCAGAGGCAGAGGTACGTGCTGAGCTGTTAAAGGAAAAAATTAAGGAGGCAGAGCTCAAGAAGCAAGAACTAGGAGAGAAAGGAATTTTGGGAAAAATTGCAGGGGGTGTGGTGAGTATTGCTACACTAGGAACAGGAGGAACAGCTGGAGAACAAAAGGAAATAGCAAGTTTACAAAAGGATATTAATAAATTAGCTAACCAGGTATCCAGTGATCAGATGGAGGCATCTGGAGGAGATCCAGGATCAAAAAAGCCTTTAAGTATTAAGGATAAGCTGCAATCATCTGTATCCAGGATATTAAAAGAAAGTAGAGAAACTCTCTCCATCGACTTTAAGAACATGCCAAAAGGCGTGGAGGTTGAGGGATCATCAGGAGCAAATGTATCAATTCCAAATGTTGGAAAAACTAGATAAAAAAAATGGGAGATCTGTTGATAATAGAAACGGGAGATGGGGGAGATGCTGTATTGAATGGCAATGATCTCCAGGTGATTAATGGGCTGCAAAACATGCCATATATTGCAATGTTCGGTGGGAACATTGAGGCATCCACTGTTGGTGAGAAATTACCAAATGAGCAGGCATATGATTGGTGGGGGAATAATCTGCTGATGCTTAATGATCCATCTCTGCAGTTCAATTCAGATCTGGAGAGGTTGTTGGATAATATTGTTTTGAATAGTTCTGGCAGGCTGGAGATCTTATCCACTGTTAAAAAGGATTTGAAATTTATGTTGGGTTTTGCAGAGTTGGAGGTGGAGGTTTCAATTGTTACTGTTGACAGGATTTTGATATATTTAAAAATCCAGGAGCCTGGCAATCTGCAATCAAATGAATATACCTATATTTGGGATTCAATGAGCTCTGAACTAATAACAGAATAACATGGCAAATATACCAACAATATCAGATCTATATACACAGATACTGGCATCTCTGGAGGCTCAGTATCCTGGGATGAGTATTCCCCTGGTTGGGAAAAACTTTCTCAGGGCAATGGCTGCTGTGCAGGCTGCAAAATTAAAGCTGGCATATTTAGCAATTGGAGATGTGCAAAAAAATATTTTTGTAGATCTGGCAGATCCAGCTGCTCAGGGTGGAACTCTGGAGAGATTTGGATTGGTAAAATTAGGGAGGCTCCCATTTCCTGCAATTGCAGGAATATACACAATCCAGCTCACAGGAACTCTGGGGGCAACAATTCCAGCCTCATCCACATTCAAATCAAAT
>JAGLZG010000104.1 GCA_023131705.1 Nanobdellota archaeon | reverse complement strand
TATGTTTACCTTATCAAATATGGACATAAAAAAGATAATTAACAGCTTACATCGCTTAGAAAGGATAGTTCTCCCTGTTTTAGACAGGTTTGATGATATAAAGGGTATTTCAGAGTCTACTGGTCTAAAAGAGGTAGAAATAATGAGGGCTTTGCAATGGCTCCAAAATAAAGACATAATTATGCTAAAAGAAGAGCTAAGAGATGTTATTGACATTGATACAAACGGAAAAAAATACCTAAAAAGCGAACTTCCGGAAAAAAGACTGTTAAAAGCGCTAAAAAAATCACCAATCAATATTACCCAGATAAAAACAAAAGCAGGTTTGGAAAAACAAGAGGCAAATATTGCGTTGGGCACGCTAAGAAAAAAAGCAGCAATATTTATCACAAAAGATAACAAAGATATTATTATAAAATTAATAGAGCAGGGAAAAAATCTTCTTGAAAAAGGGCTGATTGAAGAAAAGTTCCTGCAAAAAGAGTTCCCTGTCTATGCCGATACGCTGACAGCAGAAGAAAAATTTGCATTTAGCGAGCTAAACAAAAGAAAAAACATAATAGATACACATACAGAAAAGATAAAAAAAGCAGAGCTAACCGAATTGGGAAAAGAGATATTAAAAAGTGATATTGAAATATTAGATATATTTGACAGATTAACACCAGAGATGATAAAAGATGGCTCATGGCGCACTAAAAAGTTCAGAAGCTATGACATTAAGATAAATGTTCCAAATATATGTGCTGTAAAAAAACAGCCGTATAGAAAATTTCTGGATGAAGTAAGGAAAAAATTCCTTTCTCTTGGATTTAAGGAAATGTTTGGGCCTGTTGTTGAAACAGACTTCTGGGATATGGATGCGCTCTTTATGCCCCAGTTCCATTCTGCAAGGGATATTCATGATGCATTCTATATTAAAGAGCCAAAATACGCAAAACTCGACGAAAAATTAGTAAATAAAGTTAAGCAGGCGCATGAAAATGGATTTAACACAGGCTCAAAAGGATGGCAGTATAAGTTTGATGTTAAAAAAACACACCGTTTATTGCTAAGAACCCAGACAACAACATGCTCAGCAAGAATGCTTGCTTCCACTAACCTTGAGATACCTGGAAAATACTTTGCAATTGGAAGATGCTTCAGGCCGGATGTTATTGATGCAACGCATGCAGCAGACTTTAATCAGGTTGAGGGCATTATTATAGAGGAAAACATTAATTTCAGGCATCTAAAAGGATTGTTAAAGATGTTTGCAGAAGAATTCTGCCAGACAGACCAGATAAAGATTGTTCCTGCATATTTCCCATTCACAGAGCCATCTGCTGAGCTTCATGCAAAACATCCTGAACTTGGATGGATTGAATTAGGAGGAGCTGGAATATTCAGGCCAGAGGTTGTTAAGCCCTTGCTTGGAAGAGAGGTTCCTGTTTTGGCGTGGGGTATTGGCATAGACAGGTTAGCCATGTTTAATCTTGGGATAAAAGATATAAGGCAGCTGTTTAGCCATGACTTGCAATTTTTAAGAAATTCAAAGGTAGTATAAATATAAAATGCCAACAATAAACTTTAGCTTAAAGGATTTGCAAAAACTAATAGGGAAAAAGGTTTCAATAGATGAACTTAAAGATTTATTAGCTTATGCCAAAGGCGATTTAGAAGAGTATGATAAATCAACAGATGAGGTCAAGGTGGATTTTGGAGATACTAATCTGCCCTATCTCTGGTCTGTTGAGGGAGTTGCAAGGTTAATGAGAGGTATGCTAAACAAAGATAAAGGTCTTCAGCAGCTAAAGATAAACAAAGCAAACTATAAAGTAATTGTTGAAAACTCTGTAAACAAGGTAAGGCCATTTATAGCAGCATTTGTTGCTAAGGACTGTAAGATAGATGATTATCTGCTTAAGCAGATGATACAGTTGCAGGAAAAACTTTGTGAAAATTTTGGAAGAAAAAGAAAAAAAGTGGCAATCGGTGTTTATCAGTATTCTAAAATCAGGTTCCCTGTATGCTATAAGGCTGTTTTCCCGGATACAAAAAAATTCATTCCGCTTGAATTTAAAAAAGAGATGGATTTAAAGGAGATTCTGGAAGAGCATCCAAAAGGCCAGGAATACAGCTGGATATTAGAGGGATTTAATAAATATCCTTTGCTGGTTGATTCTGATGACACTGTTTTAAGTTTCCCGCCTATTATTAATTCAGATGAAACAGGAAAAATAGAAATTGGTGATAGTGATCTGTTTTTTGAGGCCACAGGAACTAATCTGGATGCTGTTTTACTGGCAGCTAATATATTTGCCCAGGCCCTGTATGACCGTGGCTTTAAGATATTTTCAGTGGATATTAAGTATGCAAATAAAAAGATAACAACACCTTTTATGTTTAATGAAACAATAAAGCTTGATGCTGAAAAAATAAAAAATCTTATTGGCATTGAATTAAAAGAAGCAGAGATAAAAAAACTTCTTGGAAAGGCAGGATATGGCTGCAAGGCAGGAAAGGTATTAATACCCTGTTATAGAAGAGATATACTTCATCAAAACGATATTATAGAAGACATAGGAATTGCCTATGGTTATGATAATATAGAGGAGCTTCCTCTTAAAAGCTATACAATTGGCTCTACAGACCCGGTTATTAAGTTTATAGATGATATAAGGGAGATAATGATTGGCTTAGGTTATCAGGAAATAATGAGCAACATCCTTTCTAACAAAAATCTTTTGCATGATAAAATGGATATATCTGATTTTGGAACAATTGAAATACAAAACCCAACCTCAGAGACATACTCATGCGTAAGGTCATGGCTGCTGCCTTGTTTAATGGATTTCCTAAGCAAGAACAAGCATGTTGAATACCCTCAGAATCTTTTTGAGCAGGGAATTGTTACAGTTAAAAAAGATGGGGAAATAATTGATTATGAGAGAATAGCAGCAATATCTGCACAGGAAAAAGCAGATTACACAAAAATAAAACAAGCCCTGGACTGCTTGTTAAGAACTTTAGGTGTTGAATACACAATAGAAGAAACAGAGCATAACAGCTTTATAAAAGGAAGAGTTGGCAGGGTCATTGTTAATAACAAAGAAGTAGCTTATATAGGTGAGATATCTCCAAAAGTAATCACAAACTTTAATCTGGAAATGCCTTTAGTCGCTTTTGAATTGAATATAAGTGAGTTGTTTAAAGCTGTTAATGGATAAAGTTATTTCTTATCTTTAATTTCTTTCTTAGGCTTCTCCTTTTTAACTTCTTTGACCTTTGTCTCTTTCTTTACTTTTTCTTCCTTTGGTTTTATCTCTTTAGCTTCTTCAGCAACTTCTTTCTTTTTTGTTTTTCTCTGTTTTCTGGGTCTTTCTCCTTTTTCAGCTTCTTTTTTCTTCTTTGCCTTTACTTCAATCCCTTCTTTTTTCAGAGCTGCAACAACTTCTTCATGAGTTGCTTTCTTAGGAATCTTAAGAACTTTATCCAAAGGTTCAAGATGCATTATATTGCACTTTCTTCTCCTGACCTGACCGTCAATTAGCACATAATTATTTTCAAGAATTTCAACAACTATTCCTTTCAAGTCAGCATCTCTGCCAGCAATCTTCACAACTAATCTTCCGACTTCAATCATTTTATATTCCTCCAATCTCCATAATCCGGATTTGTCACCAATAATCCAGGAGATTTTATTGTTTTATCTTTTCTTTAATAACCGCTCTCATGCACTTGCTGCATAGATTTCCGCCATAAGGCCTTGAAACAGTTTTCTTTGTTTTAGCCATGTTCTGCATCTTATAAGGCCTTTCGCTTTTTATGCCTTTGAGTATATCCCCGCATCTACCGCACTTTGCCTTAGATGGCTTTCTTTTCTTATAATGCAAAACAGTCTTTCCACCAGGTGTTCTCCTATGAACCCTTCTTAAAGTCCTGCTTTTCTGTCTCCCTGTTACCATAATAATCAGAATTCAAGGGGTATTTAAAAAGGTTTGTTTTTTTGTAGACGTATACCTCCAAAAAAATTATACATATTACTGTACATATTTATACAGAAAAATTGTATGTATTTATACAGAATCATAATGATTTTATATAAAAAAGATTTACAGCAAATCACAAAAATACCATTAAAACTAATAAACCTTCATCAGCTTTCTCAAAATACTGCTGAATATCATGGAGAATATTATATAGCTTCCTAACCATCCAAACTTATGAAAACCAAGGTTTAAAGGCAATACAGGCTCAAGATTAGTCTTTATTGTATTTACATCATTCTTTCTTACACTCTTATCAGGCCTTACATACTCTTTTTCATAAGTAATCAAAATATCATTATAATATGTATCTCCATTAAACTCGTAACCTATGGCATGTTTCCCTTCCATACCCTTCATAAAAAAAGTAGCTTGCTTAGCCTTAATTTCCTGGTTTATTCCATTAACAACAATAATACCTTCTGGAGCTATAAGCTCAACATTGCCGCTAGTGCCATCCTTAAAATTCATTGTGACTGAAAACTCCTGGTCAGGCATTATAGGATAATAACCGATATGGACATTCATCCATCCAAATATAAGTATTATTGGCAAAAAAGTAAAAAGCATTGGCTTAAAGCTGTGCATCATGTACTTCATATTAGTCTGCATCATCTCTTTCTGGACAGCCATTGCTTTCTTAGGATCATGTTTTAGCTCTTTAATCTCTTTCTGGAAAGCCTTTAACTCCCCCTTTAAGTCTTTCATTAGGCTTTGGTTAGTTGTATATTTATAGATTAATGTGATGATTAATGCAACAAGAAGAGAAATAACAACCAATGCCCAGGTATAACCAAGTTTAAGCAAAGGATACAATACTGGGTTTAATAAGCCTTCTAACATTTCATAAACATAGAAAAAGTCGGGATTTATAAAGGTTTTGTATGATTTGGAAATGTGTGCATTATTATGGCATATCTCACTAACACTAAAATCTTCATGAAAACATAAAGATAACATTATTAACCAAAAACCTTAAATAGTAGCTTAAAGTTAATATTATTAAATGCCTGAAAAAGATATTATTGAAAAAAATTTAAAAGAATATTTAGAGATGGCAGAATACGCTTTCAAAAATAGAAAATTCAACACAGCAGTTACTTTATATTATAAAACATTAGTTGAGCTTTGTGATCTTGAATTAGTAAGAAAATTAAACAAGATAGGAGCAAATCATTCTGAAAGATTTGAACTATTAAGAAAAACTTCTCCCCTACTATACAATATCGCTTCCAAATTATTCAGGTTTTATAGGGATTCCTACAGCAAAGAAATAAGCGAAACAACGGCAAGTCTCGTCAAAACAGAGGTTGAAAATGCAAAAAGAATTGTCCTTGGTAGCAAAAAAAATTAAGGTTTGGATAAAAGAAAATAAAGTTTTAGATGTTATATTATTTGGCTCTTCTGCAAGAGAAAAATTTAATCCAAATGATATAGACCTCTGCATACTTGTTAAAGATGATCATGAGGCAAAAAGTCTGGATTTAGTAGATTCACTAGGCAAATTAACAGACAGACTTAAATTAGAATCACACATAAATATATTAACATCGGGTTCTTTTATCAAAGGAAATACTCTCGCAAAAACACTATTAAATGAAGGGTACAGCATAAAGAATAACAAGCCCTTCTCATCTATCATGGGTTTTGAAAATAAGAGTTTATTCATTTACACCTTAAAACATTTTTCACCTTCAAAAAGGGTCAAGTTTCATTATTTGCTAAAAGGAAGGTATGGCCAAAAAGGAGTTCTGAAAGAAGTCCAGGGAATGTTTTTGGGGACAGGATCAATAATCATACCAACAGAAAAAGAGAATTTACTAAAAGAGATATTTGAAAAATGGGATGTAAGGTATGAAATCAAAAGAGTATTAATGAGTTAATAACATTAACTATAATACATTCTAAAACAGATTTAGTTAATAGTGTTAACATCGGAAATTCCTGTTATATTCTCCGAAGGGAATCAATAATTGAAAAACCTATTCCATAAACCTCCTCATCATTGGATGCATATCCATCATATGCTGTTTTGCTACTTCCTCATACAGCCTGTAAATAATCATAACAGCTAATAATATTCCAGTTCCCCTTGACAAAGCTCCTGTTAAATCAGCCAACCCAGCTAAAAAACCAACTGTCAATGCCCCCATGATGGTTAAAGGCCATATATATCTGTTAAGCACTCTCTCTAAAATCCTCTGGTCTTTTCTAAATCCAGGTATCTGCAAACCAGATGACATTATATTAGTTGCCTGGCTTCTTGCATCCATTCCGGCTGTCTGAACCCAAAAAATACTGAATATAACAGCGCCGCCCATCATAAACAACAGATAGACCAGGCCATGGCCAACATCAGAAAAAATCAGGTTTCCTTTGATTAACTTGCCAACAATATCAGGAGAGTAAAGCCATGCTACCAACCCGGATGCAGGAGTATTTCCAATAAATGTTCCCAAGATAGGATGCCCCCAGTTCTGCAGTAATCTTGCCCATAACTGGACATTAGCCATCAAAGCAGCTACTAATATAACAGGAATATTGGATGTATAGATAAATGCCAAAGGCCATCTTATGCCATGCCCCCTAATCCTTCCAAAGCTTAGAGGTATCTCAACCTTCATTGCCTGGACAAAGACAGCAATGACAAAAACAAGCACTGTTGATATAACACTGGCAAGCATCAAACCGGCTGTAACAGGATCACCGCCAGCCAGGCTCTGAAATAGGGCAGGTATAGCGCCTACTGCAATACCAGGATTAGTTGGAGAAGGCATTGGACTCAAAGCTCTTACAAATATCTCCTGGGAAACACCTGCTGCAATAAATAAGCTGATACCAGAACCAAAACCCCATTTGCTGATTACTTCATCCATAAACATTATCAGTATTCCCCCTAAAAACAGCTGGAAAACAAGCAATAACTGCAGTTGAGGATACAAACCAGTTCCAAGATAAGCAGATGGTGGAGTTAATCCTCCCATATATACATATATTATAGCCTCGAATATAACAAAAAAGATAGCTAACAGTTTTTGTACACCCTGGAAATTTCTCTTTCCTTCTGGAGTGTGTAAATCAAATTTTACAATACCAGAGCCATTCAATAACTGCAAAACGATTGAAGCAGTAACAATAGGACCGATACCTAAGCTGATTATTGAACCAAACTTAGCAGCCAGGATTACAGCTAACTGCTCAAACCTGAATGTGCTCTGGGGATCCAGCCCAAATAAGGGAATCATACCTAACACAAAAAATATAACAAGAATTATTAATGTCCATTTTAGTTTTTCCTTAAAAGAAAGCCTTTTCTGGGTAGGCCCTGCCACTTCAGGCAGGTTCATTATTATGCTTTTGAATA
>JAGLZG010000103.1 GCA_023131705.1 Nanobdellota archaeon | reverse complement strand
CTCCAGCTGAGCCACCAGCATACCCTTTCCCACTCACATTAATCATTCCACCACTTTCAATTGTCAGATTAGCAGATGTTATATTCAAACTATAAACATGACTTGCACTATTTGCAGTGTGTGAAAGAGTTCCTCCGGAAATAACATTTACAACATCTGATTCCATAACACCATCATAATTAACAATTCCTGAGGACACATTCACAGTTGGTATTTTTGATACAATTCCATTAACTGTTGTGAATGTTCCACTCTGCAAGTCAGCAAAGCTGCTAATCGTTATATTCCCACTATTGGTTATAGTTGAAGAAGACTGTAAACTAAAAATAGTTGTATTTAAAATAGCATTTGAACTTAATGTAAGAGTAGCTGATGATGTTAATGTAAGATTTGTTGCATTAAGAATAGCATTACTATCTACTAAAAGAGTTCCTGATGATAATGTTACTATAGAACTTGTCAAAATTATTCCTGTTGTTATATTAAGCTTTGCGCTATTCTGTACAGTCAAATTATCAAAACTAATAGTTTCATTTATTGGTGTATAAACTCCTGCATTACCACTATTATCAATTAACAACTCACCATTTGTCCCTGTTTCCTTTGTATAAATTGTCCCTGCTCCCCCTACTTGATTACCTATTCCTCCAGTTGCATTAGTTGTTCCTGTAAATGTTTTCGTTGTATAATACAAAGCTATTCTTCCTCCTCCGCCACCCCCTCCCTTACTGTTATTACCATTACCACCATTTGTTGTTATGTTTCCATCACCTACAAATGTATCTGTAATTATATATACACTTCCACCAGAACCTCCACCTCCATAAGCATGACACAGACTACTACTGACAGTACCTCCTACACCGCCATCAGCAAATATACTGCCATTAACAACAAGGGTATCAGAGATATTAAGCAGTATAGCTCCTCCTCCACTCCCACCAGGGGCATATGCATTGCATGGATCATAACTATAGTAACTATGTGCTCCACCTCCACCAGAACCTAGTTGTGAAAGTTTGGTAGCAGAGCCGTAAGCAGAGCCAGCTGCACCATCAGAGCTATAACCATCACCCCCATTACCACCATAACCTGCACCCCCACCTCCAGAAATTGTACTTGCAGTATAACCACCACTCCCTTTACCAAGACCATAACCATCATTAGCTCCAGCTGAGCCACCAGCATACCC
>JAGLZG010000102.1 GCA_023131705.1 Nanobdellota archaeon | reverse complement strand
TTTGTATTAACTATTTAGAAGAAACACTAGGAACTGGAGTAAGTCAGGGAGATGCTTGTGGGTTAGGAGCAAGCCAAACAATGTATTATCCTTTTGGAGAAACTTTTGAAACTACCTCTTTACTTTGGAAAGACACAATAAATACTCTTGCAGATGCAGGTTGGTACTCTGATGGCACACTAACTAAGAGTTGGAGTGGTACTGCCTTTACAGGAGAAGTCTTTGGTTGTAATTTAGTATTACTAGATAAAGGGTCTATTGACGATGATGCTTGTCAAGGGGCAAATGGAACAGAGTCTTTTATGTTATTATTTGGAGAGACTTTTGAAACTGCTACTAAATTATACACAGCCTCTGGTGCTTTTGCACCAACAGGGTGGTATGCTGTTGTAGGAGGAAATCCAGGGGTGACTGTAAGGTCTTGGAATTTTACAACAGAGAGTTTTGTATCAACAAGTATATGTACTTAAAAAACTAAAAAACAATGGCTAATATAACAGAGCAGATTAAGAGTTTATATGGACAAATTAAATGTTTAAGAGATGATGTAGCAGCTTGTTGTGGAGTACTCTCAACAGGTCTTGAAAGATTAGATGATGGTTTAGGAGACACTTGGAGACTAGTGGACAAAGACCCTACCTTATATAATGGAGGATTTAATGCTATAGAGTTTGGACTTAATGCTGTAGCTCCTTTATCACCCTCAGGAGAAATTTCTTTTAACATTGGATATGATAATAAACCTTTAGGTTTTGGTGCATTTGTGACAGGAATTGAGAACAGGGCAGAAGGGTCTTATGGGGTGGTGTTTGGTGAATTTAATGATTCCTATGGTTATGCTTCTCTTATACAGGGTTATTTAAACCAAACCTCAGCACCTTACACCATAGCTTATGGACAAGAAAATGTTGTACAGGGGTGGTATGGGTATGCAAGTGGACAAGACAATTTTGTAGATAATAGACATGCCAGAGCTTATGGAGAATCAGGTAAATCAGAGGGACATGGGTCTGTCACAGATGGTTATTTCAATGAAGCACTGGGCACATTCAGTACTGCAAGAGGGTACAAAAACATAGCCAGAGGGTTTGGCTCTCATGCACAAGGGTTGTGGAATGATGTAAATTCTCTTAGGAATGCTTATGCTTTTGGGGATTCTAATAAAACAATAGCAGAGAACTCTTTCCTTTCAGGTATAGCTCTAGATGCAGGAGACTCTTTTGGTGTTGCTATTTTCGGTACTGCCAACGAAGTATTTATAGGAGGAGGTTCTGGGGATAGGCACAATGAAAATGACCCAATACTTATTGTAGGTAATGGTACATATTCTACACCAAGTATTGACCCTTGGGAAGCTGTTGTTAGGAGTAATGCACTCTTTTTAGATAAAGGTGGGAGAATGTTCTTACCTTCTGTAACTAATGCTAAAATAGATGCAGCAGCAGACAATGTAGTGGTTACTAAAAATTGGGCTACAAGTTCTATTAACACCTCTATATATGATGGAGTATTCTCTACAGAAGTAGAGATTCTTGCATTAGATGAAACTCTACACCAAGATAAAACATATTGGGCATTAGATACCAAATCAGCATACAGAGCAGTTAAATATTTTGCATCACCAACATGGTATTGGCAAAAGTTGACAGTGGTGTATGATGAAACCACAGATACATTCAAATTACCTTCAACATATTTAGGACAAACACAAGATTTAGGTCAAGAATTATTCTTCTTAGGAGTGAATAACTCAGCAACAGACGTTACAGAATTAGAGCCTAAACTGTTTTTAGGTTTAGGGAGAGACTTGTTACATGGTAAGAGGCTTGCATGTTCTTTAGCAAAAGCATCAGATATTAAGAATGGAGATGTATATGGATTAAGTACTACAGCAGCTTCTTTTAATGAGCCAGTGGTTGTAACTACTTATGGAGCGGTAAAGGATGTTAAGACAGACCAATGGGCTGTTAATTCAGTACTTTATGCTTCTTCAGTTGCAGGGGATTTAACAGATATTAGACCAGAGAATA
>JAGLZG010000101.1 GCA_023131705.1 Nanobdellota archaeon | reverse complement strand
AAAATGGGATGCAGCTGATAAAAAATGGAAACCAGGAGAGCTCAGAAAATTTGTAAGAGATCACATGGGGGAGGTGCCTGAGGTGGAGGAGGTTCCTGCAGATGTTACTGCAGCAAAATTGGCTCCAATTAAAACAATGATACCAACAGCCACAAAGGATCAGAAACTACCTCCAAAGAAACCGAAAGCCCCGAAAATGACAGATGATGATGATCTGTACTATTCAATCCTGGGGTATGATAAAAATGAGAACTCTCAGCCTGTATTTTATTTCTATTCGTACGGTGCAAAATGTGTCTTTAAGTATTCAGCTCAATCACTTTCAAAATCAACATTGATCACAATGGCTCCCATTAATTATTGGGAAAATCGTTTTCCAGGGAGATCCAAAACCTCCAGGATTGATATTGATGCTGTGCAGCAATATTTGATAAATACAGCATACAAAGTTGGGGCTTTTAAAGAGAAAGTGATCAGAGGGCGTGGAGCCTGGATTGATGAGGATAGAATTGTGATCCATACAGGTGATGAGCTTATTGTTGATAGAAAGGCATATAAATTGACAGGATTAAAATCAAAATATGTTTATGAGGTTGGTGAGAAATTAGGATTGGGATCTGATAAGATCCTGCCAAATAATGAAGCAAAAAAGCTCCTGGATTTCACAAAGTGGCTAAAATGGGAGAGAGAGATAAATGCATACTTATTGGCTGGTTGGTGCATCATTGCTCCATTTTGTGGGATACTCCAATGGAGACCACATATCTGGGTAACAGGAGCAGCTGGATCTGGTAAGTCCTGGACTATGGATAACATTGTGAAACGTTTGTTGGGAGATGCTGCTGTTGTAGTGCAGGGAAAAACCACAGAGGCTGGAGTGAGGGGATTGCTGCAGAGTGATGCCAGGGCAGTATTATTTGATGAGTCTGATGTTGATTCTCACAGTGATAGAGAGAGAATACAGAACATCCTGGCACTGGCTAGATCCTCCTCATATTATGATGGTGGAGTGATAGGGAAAGGAACTCAATCAGGAATGAGCAAAACATATACCATGAGGAGCTGCTTTGCTTTCTCCTCCATTGGTGTGCAGCTCAATCAGCAATCAGACAGATCCAGATTCACAATGTTGGGGCTCATGAATTTTGAGAAATACCATACAAAGGAGGATTTTGAGAAATTTGAGAAAGCCTGGAATACAAAAATCACAGATGATTTTGTGCAGCAGCTGCAGGCACGTACAATCAGCCTGCTGCCTGTCATATTGAAAAACTCCAGGACTTTTGCAGATGCTGTTGCATCAGTAATTGGGCAGAGGAGAGTGGGAGATCAGGTTGGAGCAATGTTGGCTGGAGCTTATTCTATCATCAACAGCAAGGAGATCACATATGAGGATGCAGTTGAATGGGTAAAGGAGAGAGATTGGGATGAGGAGAGAGAT
>JAGLZG010000100.1 GCA_023131705.1 Nanobdellota archaeon | reverse complement strand
CATTCATGTATTTTTGCAGAACAGTCGGTATCTTAACACTTCCATCTTTCTGCTGGTAGTTTTCAATAATCGCCCTCATTGTTCTTGATGTGGCAATAGCAGTGTTATTTAATGTGTGAACATAATTTCTTTCTCCTTTTTTGTTTTGATATCTTACATTAAGCCTTGCAGCCTGATATGCTGTGCAGTTTGAGTTAGAGCCAATCTCAAAATAGGATTTTTCTCTTGGTGAGTAAGCTTCAATATCATATTTCTTTGCCGCTATTATTCCAATATCACCTGTGCATATGTTTACAACCCTGAATGGTATTCCAAGTTGTTTATACATTTCTTCAGAATTCTTTTGCAGTTCTTCATGAATTTTCCAGGAATCTTCTGGTTTAGAAAAAACAAACTGTTCAACTTTGTTGAACTGGTGAACTCTGAATAATCCTCTTGTGTCTATACCATGAGAACCAATTTCTTTTCTAAAACAAGGGCTTATTCCACATAATTTAACTGGAAGTTGTTCTTCATCCAAGACATCATTCATAAACATAGCCCCCATTGGATGCTCTGATGTAGCTATAAGATAATTATCTTCTCCATCAATCTTGTACATAACATTTTCAAAATCATCCAGACTTACAACACCTTCATAAGCTTGTTTATTCATGATTAAAGGAGGTTCAATAACTGTGAATCCTTTTTTAACAAGGAAATCTATTGCAAATCTTTGTAAAGCTAAATCCAAAAGCGCTAAATCTCCTTTAAGATAATAAAAACCAGCTCCTGCAACTTTTACAGCTCTTTTAAAATCAGCTACATCAAGGTTTTCAATTAACTCTCCGTGGCTTTTTAATTTAAAATCAAATTTTTTGATTGCGCCTGCTTTTCTTACAACTTTGTTTTCAGAATCATCTTTTCCAACCGGAACAGATTTATCAAGAATATTAGGGATTCTCATCAAATAGAAAACAATTTTTTCTTTAAGTTCTGCTAATCTTTTTTCTTTTACCTTTATTTTTTCAGGTATTTCTTTTGCTTCTTTTATCTTATCTTTTATATCTTTGCCTTCTTTTTTTAACTGGTTTATTTCATCAGTTATATTGTTTCTTTTAGACCTTAAATTTTGTGAATCCGCCAATAATTTTCTATATTCTGCTTCTTTTTTCAGCAAATCATCTACCCATCCTATTTTTTCTTTGTCATTTCTTTTCTTTAAATCTGCTTTTACTATATTGGCGTTTTCCCGAATAAATTTTATATCCAGCATTTTATCAATTAAATGAGTTTTGTTATAAAAATGTTTCTAGTTTTTTATTATTAATATTATTTACTTCATTAACAAATATCATTTCATCCGGCCAGTCCTCTTTTATCTTTCCATCTTCCAGATTTGTGTAAGGCAGATAGTTATGGTGAACCCTTATCAGCTTGCTCAGGGATGTTGTTGTTATCTCTTCCACAGCATTTTTGCCAAATTTTTCAGTTAAAAATGGCACAATTTTTCCATTGAATTCTTCTACTAAATGCGCCCCATCTTTTGAATCCAACACCATTATTAATGCCAGATGGCCGTCTTTTTCCCCTAAGTACGCCATGCTTATATATCTGCAGTTAAACATTCTCCACCTATTGTCTATTTCCATAACCTCCAGGTATTTTTTTCTTGTTATCCCAATCTTAAATTTTATAATATAAAGCTGTTTAGCGCCAAATATATGCAATCCAAACTCTCCTTTGTCCAGTGAAGCGTAATACCTTAAAAATTTCTCTTTTTCAAGCTTTTTTCTTTTCCTGTTAACTGTCATAACAGGTATCCTTGTTCTTTTTGCTATATGGTTATCAGAAGCTCTTGGATTTCTGATTAATTCCCTTATTATTTTTACTTCGTTTTGGTCTAATTCTCTCATAGAATCACCTATTTTGTTATGTTTGTATAATCATGTATATAAATTTTGTTATATTTGTAACATTTTAACACCGCAAGGTATATAAATTCAATTCTACATTAGTGTAGGAAATAGTATACTAAATATTAAGTAAAAATGCCAGAATCAAATTATGCAGCAAAACTTGGGGAAAGACTAGGAAATGGAAAAGAAGTAGAGAGTATTGACAGTTCTAACCTAGATTTGGCCAGTAAACAAATAATAGAAAAAAGGTATTATCATAATTTTATTAAACCAGAAGTTAATCATTGTTTTGAAGCTATAAAAAATTCCAATGGTTTTGCTAATGCAGTTAATGGAAAAAAACAAACAATAGTAAAAGTAACTAAAGATTCAGAAAGTTTTTTTGATAATGAAAAGATAATGCCTGAGTATCCTTCTTTTGTTAATTTAATAAAAAAGGTAGTAGCTGTTAACAGGGGAGATTATTCTTTTATATTTTTATTTGAAGAAGTTGGAACTAAAGAAGATCCTAATACCCATTTTTATGCTACTGGCTTACTCTGTACAGAAAAAGAACATATAGTGGGTGGAGCTTATAAAGGAATTCTTAATGGAGATGCTTCTAAAAGGTCTGAACTTCTTTCAAAAGCTAATGAGATGGGGAAGGAGTTGGGGGATATAGTTAAAGACCTTGAACCCGGTTCAAAAGAAACAGAAGAAAAGTTAGTGGGAATACTAAATACAAAATTTTAAATTATAAGTCTTATCTTTTCACCAGCTTGCACTGCATTAAGCAATATCTTCCCTATCTTGTTGTTTTTCTTTATCTTAATGTTTCCTGTTTTTCCGGCTTTTGCTGTCAACAGATAATCCTCTTCAACATATATGTCAATATCCCTGTTTTGAATATCCATCCCAAGATAGAACAATATTGCTTTTTTTCCTATCTTTGTTTCAAAATCAAGCTCTTGTTTTTCTTTTGAATCTTTTTGTGTTTCTATCTCTTTTATATCTATGCCTATGCCAAGCCTTTTTTCTATTTCATCTATGTTGGAACCCTGTTTTCCAATAATCCTGGCAATCTTATCTTCAGGAACATAGACAACTGCCTTATTGTCTGAAACCACATCAACCACAATATTATCACTATATGTCCTGAATTCATTTTCAATTGAGTTAACAGCCAGTTTTTGCGTTGCTGTCTTTTTTCCAGATGCCACCGGAATAACTACTGTTTCTTCACCATAAGAATAGAGCTCAAACTCTGGTTTTTTTGTCTCAAAATCAGTTACAACTACAACCGGCCTTGCCAGGTCAGATTCTGTCATTCCTGACGGGACCTTAACAACCATGTTCAGGCTTAGAACCTTGTCAACAAAACCATTTTTTATAAAAATAACAGTGTCAATAACATGAGGTATCACCCCCAGTTCAATCCTTCCAACAAATCTTTGTATGGCATCTATGGGGTTTGTTGCATGAACAACCCCTGCTAATCCTATACCGGATAATCTTAAATCCGCAAACAGCTTAAAATCATCTGTGTTTCTCATTTCATCAAAAATAGTGTTGTCTGGCCTTGATAAGAGAAGAATATCATGGATTTCCTGTGAATC
>JAGLZG010000010.1 GCA_023131705.1 Nanobdellota archaeon | reverse complement strand
AGGTGTTGATAAGAATATTGATGAAACCTATGATAAAGGAGGTGAGTTGTTGGACAGTTTTGATATTGATAAACTAGATATGGATGACCCTGCAGTTGCTGCTAGATATGCACACTATCAAGGTATTGTAAACAACTCTACAGAAGACATGAGTGAAAATGTGTTAAATTACCCAAAGCACATGAGGGAACTTAGAAAAGCTTCTAGGGAATTGGCTACAGACATGAAAACAGGGGTGCTTGGTAGAGCACAAGAACAATTTGATGACTTCAATAGTATAAATGAAAACATCAAAAAGAGGACAGACATAAGCCAAGAGACTAAGGACTTATACTCAGACTATTTACTGTCTCAATATAAAGGTTTAAACTACAATCAAAAGACAGGAGAGTTTAATAAGATTAAGGATGGTGAGATTAATTTAAAATCAGGTATTCTTGACACAGAAAAATTTATTTCAGAACTAGGAAGAAGTTTTGAGTTTCATTCTGAAGGAGGAGGAGGGGCTAGAGTTGGTACTCTCAAAGGATTAGATGGAGAGGTAATCATTACTAGTACTACTAATAAAAGCACCAGGAGTGCTAAAAGAGTTGAAGAAGCTACAAAACTAGCTTTAGAAGAAAAAGACTACAAAGGAGAGAGAGAGCAGTATCACATGATGCAACAGGCAACAGGTAATGCCACTCCTGCAAGTTATATTGATGGAGAATTAGCTACCCCAGAAGAGTTGGCAAAGATGGATGAACAGAACCTTATTGATAGGGCAGTGTTAGAGCTTACAGGTAAAAAAGGTCATACAAATAGTTCTGTTAAAAGTTTGGATTCTGTCAAAGGAAGGGGAGCAAGTAGTGGTGAGGACAATCCTTATGCAGAAGTAAGGAATAATTTAGGAAATAAAGAAGACAAGGACAGGGTTGCAGGAGACAATACTAAGGTCAATGTTTTAGCCAAAGGGGAAAAACTTCCAGGATATGCCTCTGCACAAGATTTGATTAACAAAGCCTCTTATCCTTCTGTAGATGGAAAAGGTTTCTATGAAGGGTTTGCTGCCCTTAAAGAACAAGGTGTTTTTACAAGCGTAGCAGAATACACTGATTGGATTAACTTAAATCACAAAGCTACATCAGAGGGGAAAATAGTTGATAATTCTTTACTTGAGATGTACAATTCTGCTGACCAAAACCAAAAAGTGGAGATTTATGAAAGAAACAGTAGTAATGAAAGAGAGAAGTTGCCATTTACCTCTCCATCAGAACTTTTAGAACATAACCAAAATGTAGATAATAAATATGTTTGGGTAGAAGTCACTGGCTCAGTTAAAGATGCATTGCCTACTTATTCTAGAAATGCTGCAGGGAATATTATAAGCAAGGATGGTACAGAAGTAAAAAAAGGAGGGAAGCCTGTTAAAAATCCTTCTAACCTCCCACAGTTCAGTACAACTGTACCAGAGATTAAATACAACAGTACCCCCACTTACAGCACTTCTGGTAATGTTTTCAAAGCAAAACGTGGAGAGTTGAAAGAGTTTAATAACACTGTTTTAGATACTAGAGGAAAAGTAAGTGAGAATTTAGAATTGATACAAACATCACAATTCTTAAAAATAGACAAAGAGTCAGGTGCGTACACAACACAATCTGTAGATATAGTAAGTGACCCTTCAAGGTTTCCTAAAAAATAAAAAGAAGTAATTATGGATTATATTATTGATGATGCAACTTTATCAAAAAACGGGTACACTTGGGATGAAGATGGTGGGTACTTAGTGGACACAGGGGGCAATTATTTGGAAAGTGTCACTATTGGTGATAAGACTATGCGTTCTGTTGCAGGGATAGATGAGTACAACAAGGCAACTGAAGAACATGTAATTCTTGAACAAGAGGGTTTTCAGTATGATGAAAATTCTTCTAGTAGTAGATACGCACAGAGAAGGACTGCACTTGCTGAATATGAATTTAAGAAGTATCAAGATGCCCCAATAGAGACTACTATTTCTAGGAACTCTTTGGAAGATGGTTCTTTTCAAGAGGCTTTTGAAAAAGACAGACAGAAAAAAATAGAGAATGGAGAACCTGCTTACCCTGATGTAAACACAATGGTACAAGGGGAGGAAGGAGATATTTTTTCTGACCTAGACCCTGAAGATGTTCCTTTGTATAAGAATTTAATTGCAGAGAGAAAAAAGATATTAACAGAAGACCCTGATTTTGATACAAAGGCACAAGCTTATATTGATGAAACAGACAAAGAACTAGAAGAAAATTCTTGGTATAACCCTATGAATATAGGTCTTCATGTGTCTAATATTATAGATGAGGTTGCCATGACAATTGCTGACACTGGGTCAGGTATGGAAAGTGAGGAGAAGAAGGCTAGGCTTTTGGAAGTGGAAGCTGAAATCTCTAGGCTACACATACCTTTTATTGATAAAACTATTGAAAAAAATAATGTATTACTAAAAGAGTTAGAACGTATTGGTGAAGAAGAAGATTTTAGTGCTAGAGCTTCTCTTGAATACTCTTATGCCTCTGACATTTTAGAGGCTGAAAATGCTAAATTAAAAGAGTCTAAAGAAGGTGCTTGGTTTCCTGCTGAAATGTTTAATGGGTGGAACTTGGTTAATCAAGTACTAAGGGGATTACCTGAAGTAACAACACAAATGCCACTTGAATTGGCACTGAAGCTTTCTATAAATGAACATGGGGAAAAGGAACTAACTCCTTCTCAGAAGTTTTTAGCAGAAGCTTTTGCTACCAAAACTAAAATAGAAGAGGCACAGATAAAACAAACTTATTTACATGATTTTCTTGTAGGGTTTAACCACTCATTAGAGTTTATGAGTTTGAGTAAATTGGGCAGGGGTGTAGGTAAAAAAATAGCAGGAAAGGTAGTTTCAAAAGGTCTCACTGGTAAAGTTGCCAGAACTTTGGTAAATGTGGGTACTCAAGCTGCTCTTCATGGTAGTACATATACATCAGCCACCTCTACATACTCTGGTCCTATAAGAGAAGTAGAGAAAGAGGATGGTAGTATAGGCTTTACCACTGACAGACACACTTATGATTCTTTACAGGAAGAAATGGATTACAGTCTTTCTATGATTGAAGAACAATTATACCAAGAAAGAGAAAATAAAGAAAGAGTTGAAGAGCTATTGTTGACAAAAGAAAAACTAGAAGAAGTAAAGAAAGAGTTAAAGACAAGTGAACCTGCAGGAGCATTAGGCTCTTTGGGACATGGTTTTATAGAAAGTGCTAAAGAAGCTTTCGCTGAAACTTATTTTGGTCCTTTGATGGGTAAGATATTTGGTAAAACAATGAAGTCAAGGGCAGGAAGATACTTAACCAATAGTAAAACAGGTAAGTGGCTTAATTCTTCTGACTCTGCTTTAAAAGATATATTTAATAGGAAGTATGGAGAGGGTGTTATGCCTGGGCAGAGGCTGATAGGTAGTAATTTAGAAGAGTGGGGAGAAGAAGTGTTTGTACAAATAGTACCTACAATGAGTACTAACCCTCAATATAATCAAGATGGTAGTCAGAAAACTTTTTTTGAAGAGTATAAATCACAATTAGGAGAACTCCTTACTTGGGATTTCCATACAAAAGTAGTTGCACAAACTTTACTAATGAGTAAAGGTGCTCAATCTTTAGGATGGGCTTCTCAAAACATGAGTAAATATGGTGGCTCTATTCCTTTGTTTAACAGTAAAGAGACTAGGGCTAAAAGCAAACAAGTCAGACAAACAAGCAGAGACCTTTCAAAAACTATTAAATCACTTGGAGACCTTAATCAATCTTCAAAAAGCTTTGAATTGAATTTAATGGGGACAGGGGAAGGTTCATTTAACATGAGTGATTATAATACAAGAATTGCACTATTAAAAAAGGAAGGATTATTTGTAGAAGCAGGACAATTAGAAAGAGACAAAATATACAAACAAGCAGTGGCTGCAGTCAATAGTGGTAAAGGGAGAGAGTTCTTAAAATCTATGGTTAAGGCACAGTACAACAAGAACTTAAGTCCTGAAACTAAGAGTGTTATTAAGAGGCTAGAAACAGAAGTTAACAATATGTTGAATGACAATAGTACATACTTAAATTCAAGTACTATTACTTCACTTAAAGCTAAAAATAGGTTTGCCAAACAAACTATAGCAGATATTGAGAAAGCACAAATGGAATCAGGTGCTGACATGATAGAGATAAACAGAGAGTTTGAGAAAGTTGGACTTTCTTTTTCTGACATTGCAAACCCAAATTTAACTGAAACAGATTACGAGAATGTGCAGGAAAAACTTACTACATTAAAGAAAAGACTTTCTCCAGAAGCAGAAAGACATGTGTTACTTGAAATGCTTAAAGTAGAGTCTAAGGAAACTGTGGCAGGATTTAATTCTGCAATCAAAGATGCTACAAGTAATGAGACTCAAGTGTTCTTAGCCAAACAAAAAGCATATTCAAGGAGAGTTGACCTTATAAACAAGTATAGGTACTCTAGTAAAATGACTGCAAAAGAGTTTAAAGATGTTGTTGCTCCTGCTTTATTCTTAAACTCTAAAACAGATGGACTCTCAAAAGAGGCTGTCTATGACATGAATGACAGAGTGCATAAACTTATGTTAGAAGATGAGAGGCAAGCTCTTGCATCTTATAGAGCATTAATGGATGCCAAGAAAGAAATAGTTACAACTCCCCCAGAAGCAGTAGTAACTGAACCTAACTATGTTGAAAATATAAAAGAAACTGTTGAAGTTGCTAGTGCAGGGATGCAAGCACAAGCAAAAGAGGCTATAGAGTCTACAAAAGAAAATGATGATTCTTATCTTTCAGACCCTGATAGTGATGCTGTTATACAAAATCATGACAGTTTAGATTTAATGCTACCAATGGATAAGGTAGATGACACTACTGTTATTACACTACAAAAGTGGGCAAAGGAGTATGAAAAAGAAATGGATACCCCTCCTACATTTGAAGACTATTGGGGATTAATTGTAAAGACTTATGGAGACAAACATGTTTTTGATAAAGAATCTTTAGAGTGGATAGCAGGACAATGGGAGTTTGCAGAATTAGAGAGTCCCAGTTGGAAGAAAATTTGGGCAGAGAACTATTTAGATTTAGGGAATAGTGCTCTTGCTTCTTTCCAAGGTGCTGTTACCAGGAATGACACAGAAGAGGAAGTAACTAGGGAAGCCACAGAAAGTAAAATAGAAAGTAAAGTGAAGACTGAACCATCTGCAGGTATAAGTTCTTCTACAGGGTCTCCTATTAGTTTAAGTATGGGAGAAAAAACTATGAACACTGGCAAAACCACAGTGACTAGTCCTAAGGGGAACTTTTCAGGTATTAAATATCTAAATGTAGAGACCACAGAAGGGGACACAGTCTATCATAAAAAGGAGGATATAGATTCTGAAATACCTGTCTTAAATGAAGAATCACATTTAGACATTAAAGAGCTTCTATACAAAAATAAAAACCAACCTGGTGATATTTTAGACATAAGAGTTTCAGATGAAAGAGATTGGGACAACCCTAAAATATTAGTTTCAGTAGGAGACCCTGTCTCTGGTAAAGCAACTAAGTATATTACATTTGCTGATTGGATTATAGCCAACCACCCTAAAGAAATGTCTTTAGAAGAGTTTAAGAAAACTGAGAAATTTATTTCTAAAGTTCCTATGTTTTATGTAGGTTCTAATGGGAAAGATGTAATGCACATTCCTGATACTGATTGGTACAATGCTTTAAATTTATTAGATAAAACAACTCAAGAAGGTGGTGATGATGTTGTAGGGGAAGTAGATATAGACAACCCTAGTCCACAATTATTATCTGATATTAATCAAGGTAAAGAAAATACTTTAAAATTAAGACAACAAATACTTAATGGGGACGTAACCAAAGGAGAAATTGAATCCAAGGATGGTAGTATTTGGGTAAATATTCCCAAAGAGGATGCTCAAGGGAATAAAATACCACCTAAAAAATTAGGAGAAGTTGCCAAAGACAATCCTATAGTATTATTTAATGGTGTAAATTTTGTAGATTTAGATAATAAGGTAGTTGCAGGAGAGGTAGTAATTTCTAATAAAAAGTATGCAGAGGACTACTATAAAAAAGCAAAAGGCTCTTCTTATCAAACTTATTATTTATCTCCTACACACAAGAAAGATAATAAACAATATTATGTTGCAATAGGAGTGCTTAGGAAAAATGAAAATGAAGAAAATCAAGCACACTCTGAAGATGTACAGTCAGCTAAATGGATACTTGCTGCTCAAAATGTTTTAGCTTCTGGGAAGCCTAAATATAAAATGACTATTGAACAAGCACAGGGAATAAGAAAGCAAATTATTAAAGAAACAGGAGTAGATATAAGACCTTTAAATAATGCTAGAGACCTAGTTAATTCTATGATAGCTATACAAGACCCTACAAGTAAAAGGGTATATAGTGCTTATGACATGGATGTCCCTTCTCCTAAAAAAGAAAGAGATAGTAAGGGTGTAGTAACCACAACCACTAAACTAGGACCATTCATGGATGGATTGTTTTTTGGTAGTTACACACCTATTCAAAACACAGGGCTTAAAAAGAAAAAGAGCCATGGTCTTTCTGTAGTTAAAAAAGAAGGGAAGTTCCAGATTTCCAGAATTGGAGAAAACTACACAGAGTACTTACAAGAGAGATTGAGTACTAATTTTATGAGTTATAATATGGGTACAGAAAAAGACCCTGCTTTCACTATCTCTGTACAACCAATTATTAAGATGAACCCTATCTTAAAAGAGGGAAAAGTAGAAAGTACACAAGAAAAAGAAAATATTCAACCAGAGGTAAAAATTGAAGTTACTGAAACTAAAGAAGAGAGTGACAAACTTACTACTGAGGAGTTAGCTGTATTAAAGGAGTCTGAAGATATTCTTAAAGAGTACAACTCTCTAAATGAAATAGAGAGTGAAGAAGACCAGATGTTGCCTGTAATGGGGGATGTTAATATCATACAAGAGTCTTTAAAAACTATTGGTGGACTTTCTTCTAAAAGCCAAAGAGAGGTTATAAGTAATTTAATAAGTACAATTATTTCTAATTTTGACCCTACTGTAACTTCAAGTATAGGGGAACATTATGACAAAGTTGAAAACTCTTTTAAAGAGGTGTACCAAAGTAAATTAGGAAAACTTAATACAGTAATAGATAAGATAGAAGAGCTGGCAGAAAAGTTTCCAGAAGACAAAGGCATAAGACATAGGCTTTCTAATTTAAGAGCAACTAAGTCAAATGTGAGTGTTGTTACTGAAAACTATAAAGACTTTTTTGTCTCTGCTTTTGCAGAAGCCCAAAAAAGAGGGTTAGTTGTGTCCAACAGTGATACAAGTCTTAAAGAAGAACTTGCTCAAGAATTGGATGACCACATCACAGGAGAGATGTATGCAAAAGATTTGTACAAAAATGCAAATGAAACTGTACACAAAGATAAAATAGGTATTAAACTAAAGAGAATTTTCTCTGGTATTTATACTGGTGATACAGGCTTTCTTGGCACACCTTTGCCTGCTAACCCTGACACTATATATAATTATGTAGCTACACTACTTTCTAGTCCTTTGCCAACAGACCCTTCTTTTGAAGCTATGGTAGAAAGGCTTGAAATAATAAAAGATTCTGTACCATGGATTTCTCCTTTAATTAAAAAACTAAGGGAGGCTGACCAAAAT
>JAGLZG010000001.1 GCA_023131705.1 Nanobdellota archaeon | reverse complement strand
GTATTACTTATTGCTGCTGCTGCCACAATTGCAGTACTTTCTTTAGGGACAGGTGCAGTAGCCTCTTATGGTCTTGTTGCAACAGGGTTATCTATAGCAGCTGCAGGATATGGTATTTCTACTATAGCATCAGGAATAGAGCAATCTCAAATGGCTAAAGTATATCAAGAGATATATGAGGAAGGTCTTAAAGATACTATAAAGGATGATGACATAAAAGAAGTCTTTGGTCCTGACCCTTCAGATGATGAATTTCAATGGTTATCAGATACAGTAACTAACTTATGGTTTGAGAGTTCTGTCAATATGGCATTAAGACATGGTGCAACAGTTGCACTTACAGATTACCTAGATGCCCCTAGCACTCTTGCAAGTAAAAATGGAACAGTATTTTCAGGAGGGTCTTTTGCAGACAGTCCTCAAAATGCTTTAGATAGTTATATTTTAGAGAAGACTACTACCATAGATTCTGAAAACTCTGATGGAAGATTGTACAGAGGTTATGCAGGTGCTGAATTATACTTACTAAACCCTGACTATGAGAGGCTTAACAAACAAAAAGTTTTCTTTGCATTAGGTAGAGAATATGATTGTTGTTCAGATTGTGTAGAAGATTTCCCACAAAGGTCTTGGTATTCAGAGCAATCTTTTCAAGAAGAGTTGACTGACAATTACAGAAAGTTCTTACCAAATAATTATATTGATATTGAGGGAGAGAAAGGTGTTATTACTGATATATTCAGAATGCAAAATAGTCTTTACATTCATACAGAGGGTGCTCTTTGGCATCTTCCACAAAATATTCAAGAGAGAGTTACAGGAGATGTAGTTTCCTTTATTGGGACAGGTTCTTTCTTTAGTATTCCACCAAGAAAAATCACTGACTCTGACAAAGCTTCAGCAGGGACTTCTCATAATTGGGGGAGAATGAAAACTGAACATGGGACATTATTTATATCTGAAACAGAGGGAAAAATCTTCTTATTTAATGGAGAGAGTTTACATCCTTTATCTTCTGAGGGAAATGATATTTGGTTCAAACACAACCTACCAATTTTATCTGATAAGGTCTATTTAACTTCTGCAGGAGTGCTTAACCCATTAAGGAATAATCCTTCTAATTTGTATGGAACAGGTTTCATTTCTGCTTATGATACTCAAAAAGAGAGGTTTATTGTAACAAAGAAAGACCTAGTTTATTCTGACAGAATCACAGGGAGTAAGGATTACAATACTTGTATTCAGAATGGAGAATTTATAATGTTTGATGACTATCAAAAAACAATAGACGAGAAAGCATTAGAGGGTTGGTCTTTTGAGGGAGTAGAATATTGTAGAATGAGGTTCTCTAAAACAACTGTTGAACAAAGAGAAGAGACAAGAGAAGTAATTGGTAAGTTACCAAGTAATGCTCATGTACATTATTTCTTAGATACTTCTGGTTCATTTGGGTCATCTACAGGAGAATGTTTAGAGAGTGTTAGAACAGCAATACAAGTTTGGCACTCTAATTTAGATAACCCTAATATTCAATTATTTGAACACAAAGATTCAACAGAAAGATGGGTTAATTATGCTCAAGCAATACAGAGTAGTTATGGACCAGAGGTAAACTTGGCATCTTTAGATATTGTGATAATTTCCTTTTGTAATGAGGCTCATAGTATCTACCATACTTTCTCTTTACAACCTACTATAGGAGACCCTACTACTGCTTATAAAAATGACTATGACAAATTTGTAGGGACTAATCACAATGGAAATAACCCAAGTAACTCTAGTGTTTACAACACTTACAAGTCCTTCTTTGGAGTTCATTACCCAATTGTTTTTGGCACTGATTCAAGTGATTGTAATGGAGGCTCTTCTGCAGGAATTATTGCTTCTAAAGAATTTTTATCTCATTCTATTGCTGCATTAGTAGGAAGACAATTAGGCATAGTGGAAGCAAGTGAAATACTTACTCCTCAAAATTTAGGGTTTACTAATTCTGAATGGGGTGTGTTATCATCTGCACTACAAGGAGTTAACAACTATCCTCAAGGATTAGAAAACTTTGGTTGGGTTGGTAAATGGGA